>JBLRXE010000022.1:0-14602 GCA_047920895.1 Roseovarius sp. | reverse complement strand
GGCAGCGCCGTCAGTTGCGTTCCGGCGAGGGTGAATCCGTATCCGTCCATGTGGCATTGGTGGCGCGTCGCGCGCAGAATGGCAAGGCTGCGCTCAGGGGGCAAGACCCGCCGCCGCCAGCAGCCGCGCGCTTTCCTCTGCCAAGAGCCGCTCTTGCGCCGCGCCCGCCACCGGCATGCGCCCCGCTTCGAGGAAAAGCGGCGCCGCAAGGGGGCTGACACGGGCCAGCCGCCGGAGGGTGATGCGCCCCGCGACGCGCGCCAGCATGTCCTCGATTCGGCCAAAATCCACCAACCCGCGCATCGCCTCTTGCCGGGTGATCGCCAGGAGCAGGTGCTGGGGGTCGTATTTGACCAGCGTGTCATAGAGGATATCCGACGACAGCGTTGCCTGTCGCCCGTTCTTGCGCGCGCCGGGGGTGTTGCGCTGAATGAGCCCGGCAATCGTGGCCGAGGCGCGAAAGGTGCGTTTCATCACCGCATTGGACATGAGCCAGCTTTCCAGCCCCGCGCGCAGCGAATCGGGGGCAAAGAGCGGGACGGCATCCGTCACCGGCTCCAGCCCCCAGATCAGCGTGGCGTAATCGGTGGCAACAAAGCCCAGCGGGGCAAGGCCCGTCTCCTCCATCCGTTTCGTCACCAAGAGGCCCAGCGTCTGCATCGCGTTGCGCCCCGCAAAGCCATAGATACACAGATGCTCGCGCCCCTCATGGGCAAAGCTCTCGATCAGCAGGCCGTCGGCTTCGGGCATTTGCGACACCTGACGTTGCAAATGCAGCCAGTCGCGCACAGGGTCCGGCAGATCAGGCCAGTCGGGGGCTGCGAGCATGTGCAGGATACGCGCCGAAAGCTGGGTGGAGGTGGCGAATTTGGTGCCCATATAGGTGGCAATCTTGGGCTTGCGACCGGGATCGCGGCTGACCTCCACCACCATTTCGCGCAAGGATTCAAAGCGCACGATCTGCCCGCCGATGAGAAACGTATCGCCGGGGGTAAGGGTGGCGGCAAAGCCCTCTTCGATCTCGCCCAAGGGTTTGCCGCCGCGTGCCCGGCGCATCCGGACCTTGAGCGTGTCGGTGTCCTGAATGGTGCCGATGTTCATCCGGATGAGCCGGGCAGAGCGCGGATCGCGCAACTGCCAGCCTCCATCGGCGCGCTGTTGCAGGCGCTGCCATTGGTCATAGGCCCGCAGCGCATAGCCCCCCGTGGCGCAGAATTCGAGACAGGCGTCGAATTCGGCGCGGCTTAGGGCGGCATAAGCCCCGGCCCCCGTCACTTCGGCAAAGAGCGCATCAGCGTTGAACGGACCCGCACAGGCGCGGATCAGGATATGTTGGCAGAGCACGTCGCGCGGTCCCGGCCCGCGCGCCTCGCCATCCAGATCGTGCGCGCGCACGGCCTCGAGTGCGGCGCGACATTCCACCACCTCGAACCGGTTGGCAGGCACCAAGAGCGCCTTGGATGGCGCATTGTAGCGGTGATTGGCCCGCCCGATCCGCTGCACGAGGCGTTTGACGTTCTTGGGCGCGCCCACCTGAATGACCAGATCGACGTCGCCCCAATCCAGCCCCAGATCGAGACTGCCGGTGCAGACCAAGGCGCGCAGATCGCCCCGCACCATCGCCGCCTCGACCCGTTCACGCTGCACCCGGTCAAGGCTGCCGTGATGGATGCCGATGGGCAGCGCGTCGTCATTGGCGAGCCAGAGGTTGTGAAAGAAAATCTCGGCCTGCGCGCGGGTGTTGTGGAAAATCAGCGTGGTCCTGTGGCGGCGCACCTGTTCCAGCACGGCGGGAATGGCATAGGCGGCCCCGCCCCCGGCCCAGGGGGGCGGCTCTGTGGTCGTGAGCATGGCGATGTCGGGCTCTGGCCCCGGATCGGCCATGAGGATCGGGCAAGGGCTGTCGCCATGGGCCATGGAACGCGCAAGGGCCGGGGGGGCCTCGACCGTGGCCGACAGACCCACGCGCCGCAGGTCGGGGCAGAGCCCCTGAAGCCGGGTCAGTGCCAGCATGAGCTGATCGCCGCGCTTGCTCTCGGTCAGGGCATGCACCTCGTCGATCACGACGCGTTTCAGGCCGGCGAAAATGCGCGGCGCGTCCTCGTAAGAGGTCAGGAGCGCGAGGCTTTCGGGTGTCGTGAGCAGGATATGGGGCGGGTCGGCGCGTTGACGGCGCTTGGTGTGCGAGGAGGTGTCGCCGGTGCGGTCCTCGATGCGGATGGGCAGGCCCATTTCCGTCACCGGCGTGGTCAGGTTGCGGCGGATGTCGGCCGCGAGCGCCTTGAGCGGCGAGATGTAGAGCGTATGCAGCCCCTTGTGATCGCCCGTGGCGAGATCCGCCAGCGTCGGCAGAAACCCCGCCAGCGTCTTGCCCCCGCCGGTTGGGGCGATGAGCAGCGTCGCGGGGTCATCCGCCCGCGCCAGCATCTCCGCCTGATGCGGATGAAGCTGCCAGTTGCGGGCAGAAAACCACATGGCAAGAGGGGCGGGCAGGGCGCACATGACGCCCTATCTAGTGGCGGGACGTGGCAAAGCAAAGCGGGCGCGCCGCGCGCTATAGCGCCGCCCGTGCCGCCAGCCGCGTGGTAATCAGGCCTGTGACCCGCGCGATGCCCGCCTCGGGACAATGCCCCGTCAGCCCCGCCGCCGCCTCGGCCAGAACCGCATCCCCGGCGGCGCGGGCCACGCTGGTCAGAAACTGCGCCGCATAGCGCAGGATTTCGGGGGCGTGGTCATGGCTGAGCAGGTTTTGCACATGGTCGAGATCGTCGTGATAGGCCAACGGATCGGGATGGATCACCTCGGCTTCCACCGCGTAGGGACCGAGGGGCCGCCGGTCAGCGGGCATATGGCGCAGCACCTCTTGCTGAAAAATGCCAAGGCTGGCCACGGGTTTGAGCAGCATCCCGTCTGCCCCGGCGGCACGCGCGCGCGCCTCTGCCCCGGCATCGCCACTGGTGGCAAGGATCACGCCCACGCGGGGCGATGCGCGGTCGAGGTCGGCGATCAGATCCTCGCCATGCCCATCGGGCAGGCCCAGATCAACGATGACGATCGAGGGCCGGTAAACCTGTAAATGGCGGCGTGCTGAGGCAAGGCAATCCGCGCGCCGGATGCGCGCACCGCTGCGCAGGCACATCAGGCGCAGCGCCTCTGACGCATAGCGGCTGTCCTCGACCGCCAGAACGGTCATGCCAAGGAGCGGGCGTTGGGCGTTGGGGGCGCGGGGGCGCGCAAGGCTGTCAAGATCGGTCATCGGGCGCATCCTTCTGTCACGATATGGGGTCAGCATGGCCCGGTTGTGGTGAACGCAAGGTTAATGCGCGGGTTGCGTCCCCCTGTCGCTTGTCAGTTCCTGCGATCATCCCCATAACGGGGGAAATTCATGCGAAAGGATTGCCCCATGATCGGACGCCTCAATCATGTCGCCATCGCCGTGCCGGACCTCGACGCCGCCGCTGACCAGTATCGCCATGCGCTCGGTGCAAAGGTGGGTGCGCCGCAGGACGAGCCGGCTCATGGCGTGACGGTGGTTTTCATCGAATTGCCCAATACCAAGATCGAATTGCTCTATCCGCTTGGCGAGAACAGTCCGATTCAAGGGTTTCTGGACAAGAACCCGTCGGGTGGGATTCACCATGTCTGCTATGAGGTCGAGGATATCCTCGCCGCGCGCGACCATCTGAAATCCACCGGCGCGCGGGTGCTGGGCACGGGTGAGCCCAAGATCGGCGCGCATGGCAAGCCGGTGCTGTTCCTGCACCCCAAGGATTTCAACGGCTGCCTCGTGGAACTGGAGCAGGTCTGATGGGCATTACCTCGGCCATCGTGCTCTTTGCGGTGATCTGGTTCATGACGTTTTTCGTCGTGCTGCCGATCCGCATCCAGACCCAAGGGGATGTCGGTAAAATCGTGCCCGGCACCCATGCCGGATCGCCCGAACATCATCATCTCAAGAAAAAGGCGTGGATCACCACCGGCATCGCCACCCTGCTCTGGATCATCATCGGCGGCACGATCATTTCGGGTGCTATCACCGTGCGCGATCTCGATATGTTCAACCGGATGAGTGGTGCCGCGCCTGAGTAGCGTGAAAGATATGGGTAAAGGTGGCGGCCCCGAGAATGGGAATGAGCAGGTTTACCAGCGGCACTGAGAGCGGCATCGCCATCAGCACGCCCGCGGCCCAGATCGTCAGGCGGTGTTTCTTGCGCAGCGTCTTGGCCCCCGCGCGTCCGACCCGGCGCATCGCGACCAGTTGGAAATATTCCATCCCCAAGAGATAGCCGTTCAGCCCCCAAAAGATGAAGAGCGCGAAGGGCGGGAAGAGCGCATAGAGAAACAGCGCCATGATATTGGCGCCGATGATCACACCCAAAAAGTTGACCGTATCGCGCAGCGCCTCGCCAAAGGGCACGATGCTGGCCGGGGGCAGGGTGGGATAATGCCGGTCCTCCACCGCCTGCGCCACCTCGTCGAGAAACATCGAGGTGATCGCAGAGGCGACCGGCACCATGAGAAAGACCGACAGGACGATCATCAACAGGAACGACGCCCCGCTCAGGAGGTCGCCGACCCAAGTCACCTCGCCCAGCAGGGGCAGGGTGGTGCTGTCGCCCACCGCCACCTGAATGAGCCAGAGCACCCCGGCATAGGTTGCGATCAGCAGGGCGAGCGTGAGGCCCACGCCCAACAGCAGCACTTTTTGGAACCGTGGATCGCCGATCTGGCCCACGGCCTTGAAGAAACTGGTAAAAATCATTCCGAAACCCAGGTGGTAATGCTGTCGATGTCGGGGCGCGGACGCTCGGGCGGGGTGGCGGCTTCGGTGCCGATATGGATGAACCCGGCGATGCGCTCTTGCTTAGCCAGCCCAAGGGCGGCGGCGGCGAAATCGCGGTCATGGCTGGGCCAGCCGCTCAGCCAATTGGCCCCCCAACCGACGGCAAGCGCGGCGTTCAAGAGGCTGAGACAGACGCAGGCCGCCGAATAGGTCTGCTCGATGGCTGGAATTTTGACCGAGGGTTTCGGGCTCTCGATCACCGCCACGGCGAGATGGGCATCGGCGAACTGCGTCTCGGCCTTGGCGATTTCCTCGGGTGATTTGCCCAGCCGAGCGCCCGCTTCAGGCACCAGCCCTGCCAGACGCATCAGGGCGGCGCGTTCCAGCACGATCAGACGCCACGGCTCCAGCTTGCCATGATCGGGCACGCGGGTGGCGGCGGTCAGGAGCGGGCGCAGCGCGTCGCGGTCCGGCACCGGCAGCCCCAGCGTCTTGGCCGGGCGCGAGCGGCGGGACAGCAGGAAATTGAGAGCGGCGGGATTGGGCGTTGGCATCGGGGTCTTTCTCTTGCAAGGTCTCTGCACATGTCGGCAAGCGCGCGTCCGGGGTCAAGCCCCATGCTGCAATTCCTCTTGGATGGGCGCAGGCCAGCCGCTATGCCCCGGTCATGGACATCCCCGACCTCAGCGCGCTGGCCCAGCCCGGCACCACCATTGCCCTGCGTGTGACCCCCAAGGCCGCGCGCAATCGGATTGTCGCGGAAGAGGGCGTGCTTCGCGTCTATGTCACCACCGTGCCCGAGGATGGCAAGGCCAATGCCGCCGTTCTCAAACTCTTGGCCAAGGCGCTTGGCGTGCCGAAATCGCGCCTGATCCTGCTGCGCGGTCACACCAGCCGGGACAAGGTGTTTCAGGTTGATTGACGCGTGCCCGGCATGCCCGCCACATGCACCCGCGTGCCCCAGCCGATACAGCTTTCGGCCAAGGGGGCGGGCAGGGGGCGGTCGGTAAAGACCTGATCGACATCGCGGATAGACCCAAGCCGCACCGGCGCGCTGCGCTGGAACTTGGAATGATCCGCCACCAGAAACACCTCGCGTGAGCGGTTGAGCAGGGTCTGGCCCACCACCACCTCCTGAATGTCGAAATCGAGCATGTCGCCGTCCTCATCCAACGCGGAACAACCCAGAATCGCGTAATCGAATTTGAAATTCTCGATGGTGCGCGCGGTCAGATTGCCCACCAGCCCATTGTCGGACCGCCGCAGCGCGCCGCCCGCCACGACAATCTCGCAATCCTTGTTGGCCAACAGGATTTGCGCCACGTTCATGTTGTTGGTGACGACCATCAGGTTGCGGTGATCCATCAATTCGCGGGCCACCGCCTCGGTCGTGGTGCCGATGTCGAGAAAGACCGACGCATCATGCGGGATGGCCGCCGCACAGGTGCGGCCAATCGCGGCTTTGGCGGGCTCATTCAGGCGGCGGCGTTCCTCATAGAGGATATTCGAGACGCCCGACGGCAGGATCGCGCCACCATGCACGCGCTCCAGCTTGCCCGCGTTGGCCAGTTCCGTGAGGTCGCGGCGGATGGTCTGGACGGTGACGTCAAAGCGTTCGGCCAGACCCTCGACCGTGACCTTGCCCTCGGCGCGGGCGATTTCCAGAATGTCGGGTTGGCGAAAGCTCTGGGACATGGGCGGCCTTTATCGGTTGCAGGTTCGATTATGTTCGTTTTGTCGCGCTCTGCAAGCAAAGCCTCTGCTGCGCTGCGGCGTGGTGGGCGAATCGCGGCTGAGAGAGGTCAGGTGACATGACGTCAGCGGTGAAAATGTGCTCGCTCGCGCCCCGGACCGCACCTGGCTCCAGAAATTGATGAATGAAATCAAAGGATGCATTTTAAAAAGAAACAAAACGAACATTCATTCTTGACCAAAGTGGTTAAAAAATGGTTCGTTTATGCTCATCTTACGGTGGGAGGGGCGCGTGTCGCAGGACCGCGAGGGCACAGTGATCGACCTGTTCGTCATCGGCGGCGGCATCAACGGCTGTGGCATCGCCCGCGATGCGGCGGGCCGGGGGCTGCGGGTCGAACTGGCCGAGATGAACGATCTGGCTTGGGCCACGTCGAGCGCCTCGACCAAGCTTTTTCACGGTGGTTTGCGCTATCTCGAATATTTCGAAATCCGGCTGGTGCGCGAGGCGCTGATCGAGCGGGAAACGCTGCTGCGTGCCATGCCGCATATCAGTTGGCCGATGCGCTTTGTGCTGCCCTATCACCGTGACATGCGGTTTGAGGGGGAAACGCCCACGTCGCGGATTCTCAATCTGGTGATGCCCTGGATGAAGGGGCGGCGGCCTGCTTGGCTGATCCGTCTGGGGCTGTTTCTCTATGACCACCTCGGGGGCCGGAAAATCCTGCCCGCGACCGCGACGCTCGATCTGCGCGATGGGCCTGAGGGCGCGCCGCTCAAGGACAAGTTCACCCGCGCCTATGAATATTCCGACTGCTGGATAGAGGATAGCCGCCTTGTCGTGCTCAACGCCCGCGATGCCGCAGCGCGCGGTGCGCGCATCCGCACCCGCACCCGCGTGCAATCGGCCGAGCGTGTGGGGGATCTGTGGCAGGTGACGCTTAAGGATCAGGAAACCGGCGCGGTCGAGGTGGTTCAGGCGCGCGCCCTCGTCAATGCCGCCGGACCTTGGGTCAAGGATGTGATCTCGGGCACGCTGCGCCTCAATTCTGCCGAGGGGGTGCGGCTGGTGCGCGGCAGCCATATCGTGACGCGCCGTCTGTTCGATCACGACAAATGCTATTTCTTTCAGGGCACCGATGGGCGGATCATCTTTGCCATTCCCTATGAGGGAGATTTCACCCTGATCGGCACTACCGATGCCGAGCATGGGCAGGCCGACACGCGCCCCGAATGCACGCCGGAAGAGGCAGAGTATCTCTGCCGTTTTGCCAGCGACTATTTCAGGACGCCCGTGACACGCGCCGATATTGTCTGGACCTATTCGGGCGTGCGCCCGCTCTATGATGATGGCGCGAAATCCGCCACCGCTGCCACCCGCGACTATGTGCTGACACTGGCCGAGGGACCGGGCGCGCCACTCTTGAACATCTTTGGCGGCAAGATCACCACATACCGTAAACTGGCCGAGGCGGCGCTGGCCAAGCTGCGCCCGTTCTTTCCGCAGGCAGGGGGGGATTGGACCGCAGGCGTCGCCCTGCCGGGGGGTGATTTCCCCGTTGACGGGTTTGACCGGCTGACCGAGAGTCTGCACAGGGCCTATCCGTTTCTTACGCCGGCATGGGCGCGGCGTCTGGTGCGCGCCTATGGCACCGAGGCGCTGGATATCATGGGCGAGGCGCGCGAGGCCGCCGATCTTGGCCCCGATTTCGGGGCAACCCTGACGGGGGCCGAGGTGCGCTGGCAGATGGATCACGAATTCGCCCGCGCGGCGGCGGATGTGGTCTGGCGGCGCACCCGTTTGGGCCTCAAGATGACAGAGGCGCAGATTGCAGCGCTCGACGACTGGATGCAGCAGGAACGGGGGCTGAATGGGGCCACACCCGTGGCTGCCAAGGGATAAGGGAGGAAACGACCGCATGGCGCTGACACTGGAGGGGGTATCGAAACGCGTGAACGGGCAGGTGCATGTTCACCCGACCGACCTCACGCTCGAGGCCGGCACGATGAACGTGCTTCTGGGGCCGACCCTCTCGGGGAAAACCTCGCTCATGCGGCTGATGGCGGGGCTGGATGTGCCGGCAACGGGCCGTATCCTGTGGAACGGCGCGGATGTCACCGGCATGCGCGTGCAGGATCGCCGCGTCGCGATGGTCTATCAGCAGTTCATCAACTACCCCTCGATGACCGTTTATGACAACATTGCCTCGCCCCTGCGTCTGATGGGCAAATCCAGTGCCGAGATTGACGCGGCGGTGCATAAAACCGCCGATCTCATGCAGTTGTCGCCGATGCTCTCGCGCAAGCCGCTGGAATTGTCGGGCGGCCAGCAACAACGCTGCGCGCTGGCGCGCGCGCTGGTCAAGGAGGCAGGGCTGGTGCTGCTCGATGAACCGCTGGCCAATCTCGATTACAAGCTGCGCGAGGAATTGCGCGCGGAAATCCCCAAGATATTCGAGGCGGCGGGCAGCATCTTTGTCTATGCCACGACCGAGCCGGAAGAGGCGCTGCTCCTTGGCGGCAATACCGCGACCCTCTGGGAGGGGCGTGTCACGCAATTCGGCCCCACGCCGCAGGTTTATCGCCGGCCGCGCGATGCCACCACCGCGCGTGTTTTCAGCGATCCGCCGATGAACTTCCTCAGCGTCACCAAATCCGGCAACCGCATCCTCTTTGGCGATGGGCAGTCGGCGGCGGCGCTGGGCAGCATGGCGGCGCTGGCCGATGGCACCTATACGGCGGGATTTCGGCCCAACCATCTGGAGCTTGACCGCCATACCGCCGACGCGCTGACCTTTGACGCGCGCCTCAACGTGACCGAGATCACGGGGTCAGAAACCTTTGTGCATCTGGATCACCATGGCGAGCGGTGGGTGGGTCTTATCCACGGGGTGCGCGATCTGAAACTGGGGGCCGCACTCCGGGTCTATCTTGATCCGGCGCATGTCTATGTGTTCGGGGCGGATGGCGCGCTGGTGGCGCCCGCGTCCTATGCAGAGGCGGCGTAAGGGGGAACCATGGCCAAGATCACGCTGGATAATCTCGCGCACAGCTATCTGCCACGCCCTGTTTCCGAGGCGGATTTCGCGCTCAAGGAACTCAACCACGTCTGGGGCGATGGCGAGGCCTATGCGCTCTTGGGCGCATCGGGCTGTGGCAAGTCCACGCTGCTCAACATCATCTCGGGCCTCTTGCGCCCAAGTCAGGGCCGTATCCTCTTCAACGATCAAGACGTCACCGATCAGGCCACCGCCGCGCGCAACATCGCGCAGGTGTTCCAGTTTCCGGTGGTCTATGACACCATGACGGTGCGCGACAATCTGGCCTTTCCGCTGCGCAATCGCGGCGCGCAGCCCGCCTATATCGCCGAGCGGGTTCAGACCATCGCCCGCATGATCGGGATGGAGGCAGAGCTGGGGCGCAAGGCGCGCGGTCTCACGGCGGATGCCAAGCAAAAGATCAGCCTTGGGCGCGGGATGGTGCGCGAGGATGTCAACGCGCTCCTCTTTGATGAGCCGCTGACGGTGATCGACCCGCATATGAAATGGGAACTCAGGACGCAACTCAAGGCGCTGCATCACCAGTTTGGCCACACGATGATTTATGTGACCCATGATCAGACCGAGGCGTTGACCTTTGCCGACAAGGTGGTCGTGATGCACGATGGCCGCGTGGTGCAGATGGGCACGCCACAGGAACTCTTCGAGCGGCCAGAGCATACTTTCGTGGGCTATTTCATCGGCTCGCCGGGCATGAACCTGCTCGATGCCCAAGTGACCGGCAACAGGGCCGTGGTGCAGGGTATCGAAATCCCGCTTGGGGCGGATTATGCCCGCCCCACAGGCCGGGTGCAGATCGGCGTGCGGCCGGAATTCGTGCGTCTGACGGCGGGGGCCGAGGGACTGCCCGTGACCGTGCTGCGGATCGAGGATGTGGGCCGCCACAAGATCGTCCGCTGCGATCTGGGCGGCACGCAGATCAATGCCCTTGCCGCCGAAGGGGCGCTGATTGCGCCCGAAATGACGCGGCTCATGTTCGATCCGGCTGCGATCAACGTCTATGCCGACGACTGGCGCGTTGCGCCGGCACGGGCCCTCGAGGAGGTATCATGATGGTTCGAGGTTCAAATGTTATCCTCGGGCGTGACCCGCGGATCCCTTCGATGGCCGATCCTCGGGTCAAGCCCGAGGATGACGGCGCCATGAATGGAAACCGCCGCGAGGAGGCCGCTTGATGGACAAGACCGTCAATCAAAAGGCATGGTTCCTTGTGCTGCCCGTTCTCATCCTCGTGGCCTTTTCCGCGGTGATCCCGCTGATGACTGTGGTCAACTATTCGGTGCAGGACACCTTTGGAAACAACCAGTTCTTTTGGGCGGGGCTGGAGTGGTTTGAGGAAATGCTCAGATCACAGCGCATGTGGGATGCTCTGGCGCGTCAGGCGGCCTTTTCTGCCATCATTCTCGCCATCGAAATCCCCTTGGGCATCTTTGTGGCGCTCAACATGCCCAAGAGCGGTTTTTGGGCCTCGCTCTGTCTTGTGTTGATGTCGCTGCCGTTGTTGATTCCATGGAATGTGGTGGGCACTATCTGGCAGATCTTTGGCCGGGTCGATATTGGCCTTTTGGGCCACACGCTCGACGCGCTGGGCATTTCCTACAACTACACGCAGGATATTCGCGCGGCATGGGTCACCGTGATCGTGATGGATGTCTGGCACTGGACCTCGCTGGTGGCGCTTTTGGCCTATGCCGGGCTGCAATCCATCCCCGACGCCTATTATCAGGCGGCCAAGATTGATCAGGCCAGCCGCTGGGCCGTGTTCCGCTATATCGAACTGCCCAAGATGACAGGAGTTCTGATGATCGCCATTCTCCTGCGCTTCATGGACAGTTTCATGATCTATACAGAGCCGTTCGTGGTCACAGGGGGCGGGCCGGGCAATGCGACGACCTTCCTCTCCATCGACCTTGTGAAAATGGCGCTCGGGCAATTCGACCTTGGTCCTGCCGCCGCCTTCTCGATCATGTATTTTCTTGTTATCTTGTTGATTTCATGGGTTTTTTACACGGTCATGGTCAATCTCGACAAGCGGGAGGGCAAGTGATGGCGGGGCTTTACACAGATACCGTCATCCTCGGGCTCGACCCGAGGATCTCTGAAGCAAAAGATCCTCTGGTCAAGCCAGAGGATGACAATCGGACAGAGGGTCATGGTCGATGAGTGATGCCGCGATTCCCCGCACCCGCAGCCTCGCCTTGCCGCGTATCAACGTGGTGATGGTGCTATACCTCCTGTTCCTGATGTTGCCGATCTATTGGCTCGTTAACATGAGCCTCAAGACCAATGACGAGATCCTCGGCACCTTCTCGCTCTGGCCGCAGAACCTGACCTTGCAGAACTATGTGATCATTCTCACGGATGCCAGCTGGTACATGGGGTATGTCAATTCGATCATCTATGTGACGATGAATACGCTGTTGTCCGTCGCCGTGGCGCTGCCTGCGGCCTATGCGTTCAGCCGCTACAATTTCATGGGCGACAAGCACCTGTTCTTCTGGCTCCTGACCAATCGCATGGCACCGCCTGCGGTGTTTGCGCTGCCGTTCTTTCAGCTTTATTCCTCGGTGGGGCTGTTTGACACGCACATCGCAGTCGCTATGGCGCATACGCTCTTCAATGTGCCGCTGGCGGTGTGGATCCTCGAGGGCTTCATGCGCGGCGTGCCCAAAGAGATCGACGAAACCGCCTATATCGACGGCTATTCCTTCCCGAAATTCTTTGTGAAAATCTTCATGCCACTGATCGCTTCGGGCATTGGGGTCGCAGCGTTCTTTTGCTTCATGTTCTCTTGGGTAGAGCTGCTGCTCTCGCGTACGCTGACAGCGGTGAACGCGCAGCCCATCGCTTCGATCATGACACGCACCGTGGGCGCCTCGGGCATCGACTGGGGTGTGCTGGCGGCGGCGGGCGTGCTGACCATCGTGCCCGGCGCGCTCGTGATCTACTTCGTCCGCAACTACATCGCCAAGGGCTTTGCCCTGGGCCGCGTGTAAGGAGAAAAGCCGATGAACCTCAACTGGATGGCATGGACACAGCCGACCGCGATCTTCTTTATCGTGATTGCCTGCCTGCTACTGATCTTCACAGTGCTGGCGATCCGCTACCCCGAAACCCCGCGCCGCGGCATCTTGATGATCGAGACGACGCGCGGGGACCGGTTGTTCATCACGCTACTCGGATCAGCCTTCATCAATGCAGGCTGGCTGGCAATGAGCGGTCTGCCGCAATGGTGGGCCCTGGGAATTTGCGCGCTCTATGCCGCAGCGGTCTTTCGCTGGGTGTGAGTGCGCGAATGAGCGCGTGCCCGGGCACGGGGTGAGGCCCGATGACTGCCCGGACACGCAAGGACTGAAAATCGGTTGTTCAATCCATGGGAGGATATAGCATGAACCGACTACTGACGACATCCACCGCGCTGGCAATGGCGCTCACAGTGATGGGGAGTCCAGCTTTTGCCGATATGGACGCCGCCCGCGCTTTCCTTGATCAGCATATCGGCGACATGTCGGTTCTGACACGCGAAGAGCAGGAAGCAGAACTGCAATGGTTCATCGATGCGGCCGCGCCGCATAAAGGCATGAGCATCAATGTAGTGTCGGAAACCATTACCACCCATGAATGGGAATCCCGCGTCCTGGCTCCTGCTTTCACCGCGATCACTGGCATCAACGTCACCCATACGCTCATCGGCGAGGGTGATGTGGTCGAGCGTCTGCAAACCCAGTTGCAGACCGGCGAGAATGTGTTTGATCTATATATCAATGACGCTGACCTGATCGGCACACATTGGCGCTACCAGCAGACTCGCAACCTGACCGACTGGATGGCGGGCGACGGGGCCGATTTCACCAACCCGGGCCTTGACCTGGACGATTTCATCGGCATCTCGATGGGCACCGGTCCGGATGGCAAACTCTATCAGTTGCCGGTACAGCAATTCGCGAACCTTTACTGGTTCCGGTATGATTGGTTCTCGGACCCAGAAATTCAGGCCGCATTCAAAGAAGAATACGGCTATGATTTGGGCGTGCCGGTGAACTGGTCGGCCTATGAGGACATCGCGGCCTTCTTCACCGGGCGTGAAATCGACGGCCAGACCGTCTATGGCCACATGGATTACGGTCGCCGTGACCCCTCGCTTGGCTGGCGCTTCACCGATGCGTGGCTGTCGATGGCCGGTGCGTCCGACCTTGGCCTGCCCAATGGCGTGCCGGTTGATGAATGGGGCATCCGCGTGGACGAAAACTTCCGCCCGGTCGGCTCCTGCGTGTCGCGTGGCGGGGCCACCAACAGCCCAGCCGCCGTATATTCCATCGAGAAATACGTCGATTGGCTGGAAAACTACGCCCCGCCTGCCGCTGCGGGCATGAACTTCTCGGAAGCTGGCCCGATCCCGGCGCAAGGAAATGTCGCGCAGCAGATCTTCTGGTACACGGCCTTCACGGCGGACATGGTTGCGCCTGATCTTCCGGTGATGAATGAGGATGGCACGCCAAAATGGCGCATGGCCCCCAGCCCTCATGGGGCCTATTGGCAAGAAGGCATGAAAGTCGGCTATCAGGATGCCGGATCCGCCACGATCTTGGAGTCCACGCCGGTTGACCGCGCACAGGCGGCTTGGCTCTATGCCCAGTTCATCGCCTCCAAAACGGTTGATGTTGCCAAATCGCATTATGGTCTGACCTTCATCCGCGAATCCACCATCCAGCATGACAGCTTCACCGAGCGCGCACCGGCTCTTGGCGGTTTGGTCGAATTCTACCGCTCGCCCGAGCGTGAACTCTGGACCGATACGGGCTTCAACGTGCCGGATTATCCACGTCTGGCGCAACTGTGGTGGCAGAATATCGGCGATGCCTCCTCGCGCCTGCGCACCGCACAAGAGGTCATGGACTCGCTCTGCGACCAGCAGGACGCCATCATGGCGCGGATCGAGCGCTCCGGCGTTCAGGGCGATGTTGGCCCCAAGTTGAACGAGATGCAGTCGGATGAGTATTGGCTGTCGCAGCCGGGCGCGCCCTGGCCGAAGCTCGATGACGAAAAAGGCGAGCCGATCACCATCGCC
>JBLRXE010000021.1:0-14942 GCA_047920895.1 Roseovarius sp. | reverse complement strand
CGGCAGGCCACCGAACCGTTGGCCGGTCAGGCCGCCGGAGGCGGCGCCTTTCAGGCCCTCGCCAAGGATTTCGCCGCCACGCTGTCCGAGGGCGAGACCCTTGCCAAGACAAGCATGGTCGGCAAGGCCGATCCGCACGCCCTGGTGCAGGCGCTCGCGCAAACCGAACTCGCGGTCGAGGCCGCCGTCACGGTGCGCGATCGTGTGGTGGAGGCCTATCAGGAAATCCTTCGCATGCCGGTCTGATCGAATGCTGAACGAGGTCCTGTTCTTTGACACGTTGCGCGAATCCTTGTGGATATCGGTCATCATCTCTTTGCCGATTCTCGCCGTGGCGCTTCTTGTTGGCCTCGCGGTGGGGCTCTTTCAGGCCCTGACCTCAATCCAGGAACTGTCCCTTACTTTCGTTCCGAAACTGGGCGCGATCATCGTCGTGTTCTGGATCACCATGGGGTTCATGACGCAAACGCTGGTCACGTTCTTTCAGGACCGGCTCATCCCGATCATCACAGGAGGCTGAGATGGAAAGCGCAGGCTACACGACCCTCACCCGGCAATCCGGGCTGTTGCGCGAATTGCAGGTTGTGGCCAACAACATCGCCAATGCCGCCACCACCGGCTATCGTCAGGAGGGGCTGATCTTTTCCGAATTTGTCAAGCGCACCGAAGGCGGCCCGTCGCTCTCGATGGCGCGGGGGAATGTGCGGATGACCTCCATGCTTCAGGGGCCGTTGACCCTCACCGGCGGCACGTTCGATCTTGCAATCGAAGGCGAGGGCTTCTTTCTGATCGAAACCCCCTCGGGCGATCGGCTGACGCGCGCGGGAAATTTCGCGCTTTCGGCGCAGGGTGATCTGGTCACGCCTGACGGGTTCCGTGTTCTCGATGCGGGCGGGGCGCCGGTGTTTGTTCCTCCAGACGCCACCGGCATCGGCCTGTCGCCCGACGGCACGCTCAGCGACAATGGCCGCCCGCTGGCCCAGATCGGCCTCGTGCGCCCGATCAACGGCTTTGACATGATCCGCGAGGATGGCGTGATGTTCCGGGCCGACGGCGGATTCGAGCCGGTCGAGGAGGGGCGCGTGCTTCAGGGCTTTCTTGAAGGGGCCAATGTCGATCCGATGATCGAGGTCGCGCGGATGATCGAGGTGCAGCGCGCCTATGAAATGGGCCAGAGCTTTCTTGATTCCGAACATGAGCGCGTGACCTCCGCGCTCGATTCCCTCATCCGTTAACCTAGGAGCGCGCCATGCATATCCTCAAGATCGCCGCCACTGGAATGGCCGCCCAGCAAATGCGGGTCGAGACGATTTCAAACAATCTCGCCAATATGTCCACCACCGGCTATAATGCACGCCGGGCGGAATTCGCCGATCTGCATTATCAGCAACTGGCCCGCGCAGGCACCATCAATGCCGCCGATGGCACAGTCCTGCCCACGGGGGTGCAACTGGGCCTTGGCGTCCGGCCCTCGGCGATTTCCGTGCAACTGGCCCAAGGGTCGCTGACCCAGACCAATGGCGATCTCGATCTCGCCATCGACGGGGCCGGCTATCTCGAAGTCAGATTGCCCTCGGGCCAGTCCGGCTATACGCGCGACGGCGCGCTCAAACGCTCGGCGGATGGGGTGATCGTCAATTCCGAGGGCTTTCCGATTGCCCCCGAAATCACCATCCCCGACGATGCCCGCAGCATCAGCATCAACGCCGAAGGCGAAGTTTTCGCCTTTTTCCAGGATAGCGCCGAAGCGCAGCAATTGGGCCAGATCGACCTTGTCGGCTTTACCAACCCCAAGGGGCTGGAGGCGATCGGAGGCAATCTCTTTGTCGAGACCGAGGCCTCTGGCCCCGCGAATGTGACCACCGCTGGACAGGATGGGCTGGGCACGTTGCGGCAAGGTTATCTGGAGGACAGCTCGGTCGATCCGGTCCGCGAGATTACAGAACTGATCGAGGCGCAGCGGGGTTATGAGCTGAACGCCAAGGTCATCACCGCCGCAGACCAGATGCTCAGCGCCACGACACAGGTGCGCTGATGCGGTCTCTGGCCCTCATTCTCGGCATGGTCATCAGCGCGCCCGCCCTCGCTGATGTGATCGTCGCCACCCGCACGATCCGCCCGCAAGAGATCCTTGGCGCCGCCGACCTCTTGCTGAAAAAGGGCGAAGGCCAGAACGATCTCAGCCTGGCGGATCTGATCGGCCAGGAGGCGCGCGTTGCCCTCTATCCGGGGCGTCCGGTGCGTGCGGGCGATGTCGGTCCGCCGACCGTGGTGGAACGCAATCAGGTTGTGCCGCTGATCTATCTGCGCGGCGGCCTCGAGATCATGACCGAAGGCCGTTCTCTCGACCGGGCGGGCATTGGCGATCATGTCCGGGTGATGAACCTCGCCTCGCGCGCCACGGTCTCGGGGCGTGTCACGCCAAGCGGCCAAATTCTCGTTTCGCAATAGGAGCAGCCATGCCCGCCTTTCGACTTGTTGGCACGTTTGCAATG
The DNA here is from genome assembly GCA_047920895.1 of Roseovarius sp. GTDB lineage: Bacteria > Pseudomonadota > Alphaproteobacteria > Rhodobacterales > Rhodobacteraceae > Roseovarius. Next base: position 12,447 of record JBLRXE010000021.1, on the reverse strand, counting down.
GTCCTGATCGTCGCCGCCTGCGCGCGTATGGACCATCTTGGCAAGCCGCCCAGCTTTACGCCCACGATGAATTCCACCGAACAGCTTGCCATGCTTGATCCGGGATTGCCGCGCAGCACCGCTCTGGACACACCGTTTCAAAAGGCGTCGCTCTGGAGTGGTGGCAAGCAATCGCTCCTGGGCGACCGGCGCGCGGCACGGCGTGGGGACATCATGACTGTCGTGATCGAAATCGACGAAGAGGCAGAGATCTCCAATTCGACATCGCGGTCGCGGGACGGGTCCGAAAATCTTGCCATCCCGGACCTCTTTGGCATCCCGCAACGGATAAACCGAAACTTGCCCGAAGGCGCCAGTCTGAACCGCGCGGTGGGTCTCAACTCCACCAGCCGATCAGGCGGCAATGGCTCTGTCAAACGGAGCGAAGAACTGACGCTGCGCGTGGCTGCGACGGTGATGCAGATTCTGCCGAACGGTGTGCTCGAGATTCAGGGCTCGCAGGAGGTGCGGGTCAATTTCGAGCTGCGGGAATTGCTGGTGTCCGGCTTTGTGCGGCCTGAAGACATCTCGCGCCAGAACGAGATCACCTATGACAAGATCGCCGCCGCCCGGATTTCCTATGGGGGACGCGGTCAGATTACCGATGTCCAGCAACCCAGGATCGGCCAGCAGTTGCTCGACGGCCTTCTGCCATTCTGAAAAATCAGTGTCAGGTCCCATCACAATGCTTTCCAAATTACTGCCTCTTTTCCTTCTGTTGATCGGCTTGGCTGCGGGGGCCGGAGCCGGCTTTGTGCTCAAGCCCGCGCCAGAGGCCGGGCATGCGGAGCAAGCCGAAAATCCCAACGCGGGCCGCACGCACGCCGCACCCAAGACATCTGTCGCCACCGAAATCGTGAAACTCAACAACCAGTTCGTCATTCCAGTGGTCTCCCGGGACAGGATAAGCGCACTGGTGGTGCTGTCGCTCAGCGTGGAAACCATCGCTGGGCGCACGTCGGAGGTCTATGAACGGGAACCGAAATTGCGGGACGTCCTGTTGCAGGCCTTGTTCAATCACGCCAACATAGGCGGGTTTGACGGGGAATTCACCAAAGCACGGAATATGGAGGTGCTGCGCTTTTCATTAACCGATATGGCAAAAGCGACCCTTGGGGACGCGGTTCTTGGGATACTGATCACGGAAATTGCGCGTCAGGACATCTGAGCCTTCCTGTTCAGTCCGAGCGCATCCGTTGCAATTGAGCAATACTGTCCAACTGCCCGAACCGGATCGCCTCGCGGCGCTGCGCGGTACGGCGCGCTTGCTCGGCCGCGATTTGGGCCGCCGCGTGATACTTGCCAAAGCTGCGGCGCAACTCCCGGCTAACCTGCCCTTTGCGTCCCAGAACCCGCGCCAGTTCGGCGTGAATACGCGCCTTGCTCTGGCCGATCCAACCCTGCCACAATAGATCCGCACCAGCCGCCCTGTATTCGCTCAAATGACCATCGGGCATCTCCCGCGCGGCACGGCGCATATCCGCAATCTGATTCAGATCAGAGCGTAGACGTGCCTCTTCGGCAAGGAGCGCCTGCATTCTGGCTGAGTCCGCGCGATAGAGCGCTTCTGTGAGGGCAAGCATGTCGGATTGGGCCCGCGCGGTCATCCAAAACTCCTTGCCTTGCGGCGCATGTCTTCGGCGAAACGAATGGCGACGGCCACGGCCGCATAATGGGCCGCATCAATTTCCTGCCCGATCTCTGTCGTTGCGTGCAGCGCGCGCGCGGCTGGCGCGTCGTGCACGACGGGCACAGCGTTTTGATGCGCGCATTCCCGGATCGCAAGGGCAACGTGATCCACCCCCTTGGCCACGCAGGTCGGGGCGGCACCCGGCTTGCGGCTCCATTTCAAGGCAACCGCGACATGGGTGGGGTTGACGATGACCACATCGGCGTCCGGCACTTCCGCCATCATCCTGCGCGATGCAATATCCATACCGCGACGGCGGCGCTGCTGCTTGACGGCGGGATCCCCATCATTCTGTTTGAGCTCATCCCGCAATTCCTTGAGCGACATGCGCTGACGCCGTAGATGATCAAAATGTTGCCATAGGAAATCAAGCCCGCCAACCGCCAGCGTGATCAACACGACAACAATCATGAACTCGATCATCATCCGCCCCATCAACGCGCCGATGATTGGCGCTTCTGCGTGGAGCGCGTTCACCATCTCGGGCAGTCGATGGACAAGGAACCCCCCGAGCAGTAGGCCGTAGAGCACCAGTTTTGCAAAGCTTTTGGCAAACTCGAAAAGACCGGCCGCCCCGAATTTGTTCTTGGCGTTCTGTACCGGATTGAGGCGCGACAGCTTTGGCGCCAACTTTGTCGGCGCTATGACAAATGCACGCTGCGCAATCACCGATGCCAGCGTAAGGATCGCCGGCAAGAGCAAGAAAACAGACAGTCCAAACGCAATCTGCCCCATGATCCCGCCCAGGGCCGCAGCGGCGCTTCCGCCCCGAAAAACAAGGGCGGCCAACTGGTTGGACCGATCCATGAGAGCCACAAGATTGTCACCGACCCTCTCGACGGACAGTCCGCCCGCCACCGCGAAAGCGAGCAAGAGCCCGGCATAGGACCCCGCCGTGTTCAGATCGGCAGAGCGCGCGAGGTCGCCCTTCTTTCGCGCCTCGTCAAGCTTGTGCGGCGTCGCCTCAAGCGTCTTGTCGGAGTCGTCCTCCTGCCCTTCCATGGCTACCCTCCAAACGGATTGGCGACAAAGCCCTGAAACGCCTGAACCCAGACCACCAGCATGGCCGGAGCCACCAGCATCAACAAAAAGAGGGTCAACGCCGTGATCGCCGGGGCCCCGACCAGGACAACCATCAATTGGGGCATCGCCCGGTTTATGATGCCCAGCGTCAGATTGTAGAGCACGGATACAAGAACGAAGGGGGCAGCAAGAGAAAAGGCAAAGGAAAATGCCTGTGCGATCCGAGCGACGCCCCATTGCGACAAGACGGCCACATCGGGAAAGCCTGCGATGGGGAACACTGTATAGCTGAGCACGATTAACTCCGCTATGCGGACATGCAACCCCATGATCACCATCAGCGCGACCCCCCCCGTCGCGAGAAGATGGCCGATGGCCGGCAGAGGCGTCTGACCCGCATTGCCGACAATCTGCGCAAGAGATGTGGATTGTGCTGCAATCGACCCCGCCATCTGCAAGGCCATCAAAAAGAGCCGCAAGACAAGGCCGAGGGCGAGGCCTGTGAACGTCTCGGAGAGGATGAGACCAAACGTCGGCGCCTGTGTATGATCAAGCAGATCGGGCGAGAGTGCCGGTGCCACGATCAAAGTGAAGGCGATGACGGCAACCAGCTTGATCCGCATCGGAACGTAGGCCTCGCCAAGTCCGGGCAAGAGACCAATGATCGGCGCCACTCGTAGAAACACAGCCGCATGCAGCCAGAGCATCTCTTGCGCAATCCCGAAAGCCTGAGCAAGGGCCATCACGCGCGCACCACCCCGACCAAAGCCGGCTTGGCCTCCAATCCGATCTCCTCAAAGGAGAGAACAGGGATGTTTACATGCTTGGCGCTCAAGATGGTCCTCAAGAACCTGCGTCGCAAGGTCGAGGTCACAAGTGCGGGCGACACCCCCTTTTCACCCGCCAACTGCACCTGTTCCGCCACATTCGTTGTGAGCGCGTTGAAAATCTCAGGCGGTAAGGCGACATCCGTTCGACCGCGATCACCGCTTACCTCATAGGTCGCGAATGTATCTTCCCATTCCGGAGCAAGCTGGATCAGTGGCAGACTGCCATCCGCGCGTTGCAATCCGGCGACCATCTGAAACCCGAGACGCTGACGTACATGCTCGCATATCATTTCCGGTTGGGTCCCGGTCTGACGACCTTCGGCAATCGCCTCCAGAATGAGCGGCAGGTTGCGTATAGAGACCTGTTCCGCCAGCAAGAGCCGCAGCACCGCATGCAGCAAATCCGGCGCAACCCGATCCGGGATCATGTCTTCCAAAAGCTTGCGATTCGCCTCCGACCTCTCTCGGTTCGACAGGTTCACCATCTCGTCAAGCAGGTGCCGCATCGCCTTCATGGTCAGCAAACGACTGAGGTTACGCCGGATCACCTCCAGCAGATGGGTGGCAAGGACCTCGGGCGGTGCCACCAGAGTGACCCCGGCAAGCGCCGCGTGATCCTGCTCCGTCGCCGGGATCCAGCGTGCCGGTGCACCATAGACAGGTTCCTTGACCATCTCACCGGGGGCAAGGGTTGGATATTGCTCCGGGTCGAGGGCAAGAAGATGATTGTCCCGCAGGAACGCCCTTGCCCATTCAACCCCCTGAATGCGGATAACGTAACTGCCCGGCGGCATCCCGGGATCATCGGTCAGCCGGATGTCAGACAGAATCACACCATAAGTCGTCGCAATATGGCGCCGCATGTTGGTGATCCGCGCCTCGAGCCCCACACCGGGATCGAGCACCATATTGACGAGGTCCGGTGCAAACTCCACATGGATGTCATCCAGTTCGAGGATATCGCCCATAGACCTGTCCGGCGCCATCGTCTGAGGCCCGTCTTCACCGCTCGATGTCGGCAGGCTGGCCTGTTTTCGATAGCTGAGGAAAGCCAGCGCGGCCAGCCCCCCCCCTCCCAGAAGGAAGGGAATAAAGGGCATGCCGGGAACGAGTGCGAATACCACCATCAACACGGAAACGGTGGCAAGAGCCGTCGGGTGGCGTCCGATTTGCTCTGCGATTGCAAGGTCGGTGGCACCCTTGTTCCCGCCGCGCGCCAGCAAAAGGGCTGCGGCGATCGAGATGATCACAGCCGGAATCTGGGTCACGAGCCCATCACCGATTGTCAGGATCGTATAGGTCTTGAAGGCCTGACTGATCGGCATGTCATGAACCGCGATGCCGATCACGAGGCCGACGAGAAAATTCAAAAGCGTGATCAACAAGCCCGCAACCGCATCTCCCTTGACGAATTTCGACGCGCCGTCGAGCGACCCGAAAAAGGTGGTTTCCTGTTGTTCCCGGTCTCGCCGTTCCTTTGCTTCCTGATGATTGATGGAGCCAGCGGACACGTCACTATCAATGGCAAGCTGCTTGCCCGGCATGGCATCGAGGGCAAAGCGCGCGCCCACCTCTGCCATCCGCGCGGCCCCCTTGGTAATCACGAGAAAGTTGACAATCAAGAGCACAAGGAAAACGACAAGGCCCAAAAGCACATTCCCGCCAATGATGAAGTTGGCAAAACCTTCGATTACCTCGCCAGCGGCGTCCGGTCCGGTATGCCCCTCGCCAATGATGAGCTTGGTAGAGGAGACATTGAGCGCAAGCCGGAGCATCAACGACGCAAGCAGAATGGTCGGAAATGCCGAAAAATCCAAAGGTCGGTCGATGAACAGCGTGATCGTGAAAATCAGGATGGCCAGAGCGAAAGATGCTGCAAGACCGACATCCAGCATCCAGGCCGGCACTGGCAGGATCATCATGACGATGATGGCCATGAGGGCCAGGGCCAAAAGAACGGTCGGTTGAAAAACCGATTTGATGGATATGCCGCCCATGATCTAGAAACCGCCACGAAGGGTTTGATCAAGGCGGATCACATAGCGCCGCACGTTATCCATGGGAACGAGAGACCCCGCTCGCGGGATCCCATTCACTCTCTGCATAAGCGGGTAGCTGTTACCGGACTGGACAGACTCTGCGCGCTTTGACCGCGCATTTTCGTGAGTCGTGGGCGCAGACAGGGCCTGCAAACCAGCATGGACATCCTCGAACCGTTCACGATAGGCTTGGGCGCGTTGCGGCAGCCTGGAATGATAGGCTCCCACTGCTTTCGACCAGCTGCCCATCTCACTTTGCAAGTCCTGCAAGAACCCTGCGGCATAGAGCGCATTCTCCATCGGATCGAACATCACTTCGAGCGAGTCAAAGGCCGCGCCATGCCACCTATGATTGATTTGAAAGCAACCGATGTCGAAATTGCGGGCACCACGGGAATACTCGGCGCGCACAAAGGCGTGCGCTGTCTCTTTGCTCTCGAACCAATAGCCTTTGCCTTCCATATTCACGGTCCAAGGCCAGGCTTGCAATTTTCCGTCAACCCAGCGACCCGTCTCGACGCGAGCAATCGCGCGCAGCACATTCTCCGGGACGTCCGCGTTCCATGCAGCGTGCCGGGCGGCCGCATCACACCGATCGACCGACGCAGCAAAAGCCGGTGACACCCCTAGAACGCCAAAAACCGTTAGATGGCAGATCATGCTCACGAGATGGGTCTGGTTTCCCGGGAAGCCATCTGAAGATGTCAACTTGCCTGTATAGTTTGATTTTGCTCCCAAAATATCCACCATGTCATTCCAGACGGCACGCACCCCCTCACACAGACGCACCAGCAAAGACTGGCCGGCGGACCGGCGCCGCATCATACGAGACGCAGCCATAGGCGCACCCAATTCTTTCACGGCCAATAACTCACGCCCGGGTTTCTCCCATTTTGCGCCCCAGGAGTGCCCGGGGGCCTTGATGCCAGATTGGCCCATCCGTCTTGAGATTCGGTAACCAGAATCCGGATTTTCAGGGGAGATCTGAAATCTCGGTTCTTGCCAACAACTCGCTCAGGACCGCGCGCGTTTCAACGCTTTGGTCGAGCAGCTTGAGGTTGTAGGACAATATCCCATTTACTTTTTCTGGCGCGTCTTGCGACAACGCGTGAGCCAGTCTTTGCTCCGATGGGTCGTCAGAAGCGAGAAGCCGGTTCCAGTCCTGCGCGAACCAAGCGGCTTGTTGCGCCGCGCTCTGATCGTCAAGCCCGTCAAAATAGCGCGCCGCCCCTGCATGATCCCCAGAGAGTGTGCGGGAACGAGCACGCAACTCATCCGCCGCGCGCGAGGAAAGCCCGATAATCGCTGCCTCCGCGTGCTGCGGGAGACCTTGCGCCAACGCGATCTCCGCCACCAACAGACGATGCTTCGGACCCGCATCTGCAACCTTTGCCGCCCTAAGGATATCATGCGCGGCATCGGCAAAGCCAAGGTCGAGCACCCTCTGCGCGATCTTGAGGCTGAGATCAGCCGGCATCGCTTCAAGCCTTCTCGCTGGTTCGTTCAGGATATGTCGGAGAAATTCTGCGTCTTCGGCCTTCGCCAAAAGCATACGCCACATCTCCTGGCGCGTGTTCGCCGCCGTTTCGTGTGACAAATCGGGCGCGACGCGATCGAATTCGGAAAACGCCTCCAGATAGGATTGGGACGCGGCAAGAGCCAACAGATAGGACCGTCCAAGCTTTTGCGCCAGCGGCGTTTTACGGTTCTCCTGATAAAGCGCGCCGGCCAGCTGCGCCGTATCATAAGCCAGAACCTGATCTTGGGAAATACGATGATCTACCATTGCAACCAAGGCTTCTGTTGCCTCCGTGTCATTCCGGGACAAAGATTTTCGCAAAGTCCGATCGACCGCATCGAGATCACCGCGGGCCATCGCCAGCTCCGCCTTGGCAAGGTTCTCGCCCACTGCCCCGAACGGGCTGTCATGCCCCAGTCCCCTCAGGATCATATCGGATGTTTCGCGATGTTTCGCCGCAAGAAATTTACGGGCAAGAACCGGGCCAAGGTGCTGGCGAAGGTGCACAGGCACTTCCGCAAACGCGCGAAGGATCGCCTGGTGGTCAAGAATCTGATCCTCCGGGATCGCTGCGTGGGCAAGCACGGCCCACAAGGCGCCGCGCCCATGGCAGGCAAGATCAGCGCGAAGCCGCGGCGCCGCATGGACATCCTCCGGTGCGTCCACCAACGCCGCCAGTTCAAGCAAAACCTGGAAATCCGGCCCATCAGCCGGGGCCAGCATCAACACTTGCCGCGCCTCAAACCCGAACCCGAAATGGATGTAGAGCCGAGCCAATTGCAAAGCGACTTCTGGATTGATGAGATCGAATTCACCGGAAAGCCGAAGATATAAGGCACCAACCTGATCCGAAAGCGGCCACTGCCCCCCCCAAGCTGCGACGTCCAGAAATGAGTCCGGCAAACACGCAGTCGAGGTTATGCCGGGCGACACGGACGGCATGGCCGATCTTGATGCACCGCCGATACCTCCCTGCAACCTGAGATTGCCACCGCGCTCCAAGGGCAAGGCCGCGGCCACGGGGGCGTCACTAATGTTTGCCACCTTGTTCGGCAGGCCGCTTTCAGCAGGAGTGGCAAGCGACACAATCGGAAGCCATGGTTCTCCAACACCGTCACGAGGGGGCGCGGGCTGGACCAACCCCTCATTGAAAGACTCCGCGATCTGTTCCAGCAGCCTGCGCCTTACAGACAGCAACATATCAGCCTGCACCGGCGGGGCGGGGGACGGAGATGTCTGTGTCACGGCTTCAGGCGTGCCCATGCGTGATGCCACCAATCTGGCGGCCGAGGTTTCGGGCCGCGCGGTCAACCGCTGCGACAGCGCGAGATACCCGCCTCGTGTCGCGGGGTCTGGCGTCAGGTCGACCGGGGGCCTCTCGACGGGTGCAACCGCGAGTATGTCAATCACCAACATGGATCTGGAATGCCAAAAGGCTCTCGTCGTGCAGGCACACCCGAATGTCAGGTCAAGCTTTCCCGATCCGATTGGCGCGTCGATCCCGGCGAGCCGGCCTTGAGTCAACCGATCAAATGTCTGGCTCAGGTCAAACGCGGGGTTCTCACCGGGAAACGTGATCACGACACCATCTTCACGGGGTTGAACCCGCCAGTCGATCCTCTGCGGAAAATCCAGCGCAAGGCGCGTGAACCCGTCATGCTCTCCTGACCGCACCAAGACTGTTTCCGCAAGAGCTGGCAAGGCGCAGAGGCACAGGAGCAAAGATATGGCACAGGCCCGGATCATGCAGCATCCTGCTTCAGTATCTTCAATGCCTCTTCCAGCTCATTGAAACTCGGGCGTTTGTGCCTTGGCGTATTCTGCCTGCCCACTTCGATGCAAATATTGGTGGCATGGTTATGCAGATTGGCTACGAGCACCTCGCGGATCAGTTGATAAAAATGCCCGTCTTCCTCGACCACGTCCTTGACCTTGGCCGCGAATGGACCCACCAGACCATAGGACAAAAACACACCCAGAAAGGTCCCGACCAGCGCACCGCCGATCATCTTGCCAAGTATTTCAGGCGGCTGATCAATTGATGCCATGGTCTTGATGACACCCAGGACGGCAGCGACGATACCCAGCGCAGGCAAACCATCAGCCATGGTCTGCAACGCGTGGCTCGAGTGCAGGGCATGGTGAAGATTGGCCTCCATCCGCTTTTCCAGAACTTCCTCCACCTGATGCGGATCATCGTAGTTCATCGACGCCGAGCGCAGCGTATCGCTGATGAGGGCAATCGCCTCTGCATCCCCGAGGATCTTGGGGTATCTCGAGAAGATCCCCGAGTCCCTTGGCGCCTCGATATGCTCTTCGACCGCGATCGGATTCTGCCGCCCAAGGCGGATCAGCTCAAACAGCAGACACAAAAGATCCCGATAGTCCTGAGGTTTCCATTTCGGCCCCTTGAAGACCTTGGCAACATCCCCAAGCGTGTGTTTGATCGCAGGCCCATCATTGCTGATGAGAAAGGCTCCGACAGCCGCGCCACCGATCATGATGAATTCGAACGGCAGCGCCTTGAGAATGATACCCAACTTGCCCCCGGCGGCCATGTAGCCACCAAAGACCATGACAAAGATCACGACAATCCCGATGATACCGACCATTCCGTTCCCCGCTGACAATCACAGTCACCAGACTGCCATCAACCAATTAACAAACCCTGACGCTTCGCCATCATTCCCGCGGCACGGTGGCATTGCGCCCCGCAAGGATCACGCTGATGCCATGCGCTGCCCCGGGAGACAGCCCCGCCAGAACGTCCGCGGCGGCCTCAGGCCGCATGCGCGCAAGGAACCCGGCGGCAAAGACCGGGTCCATTTCCTCGAAGAGAGCAGCCGCCTGTTTCGGCTTCATCGATTCGTAGACCTTGGTAAGCTGTGCCACATCATTTTCCGCAGCACTTTCGGTCTGGGCGATCATGCGGCGCAGGTCATCTTCGGCTGACGTCAAGACCGTGATCTTCTGACCAACTTCCTGTTCCACCAACCTGAGCGCCTGTTCCCTAACCCTCAGCGCGGCCTCCCTTTCCTCAAGCTTACGTCCGCGCTCCTGGAGTGCGCCGAGCAACACTTTCATGTCTTCAGGCGTTTGACAGGCTTGCACAGACGGGCTGCTGGTCTCTCCTGTAGGCTCTGACGCGCGCGCAAAGGCCTTGCCGACACCCTCCCCGAAACGGAGCAGGGCAGACGCAATCAGGAATGTCGCGAGAACCAACAGAACACCGCGCGTCCGCCCTGTGCGTGCACGCGGCCTGGAGGATCGGAAACGCCAGGTCATTGCGCAGCCCCGCGCACAAGATCGTGGTGTCGTTTGAAAACGGGACCGGAATCGGCAACCGGGCTGGTGGCGACCGCGGTCCTGTGTGGCTCGGCCTGCACCTCTTGATTCGGCAAATCGTGCATTGCGGCCACCAACAGTTCCAGGCGCCGCGCCACATCCTCGGCGCGCTCAGTGACGCTGGCCAAGGAGCGCGCCGAGTCATCCGCAGTTTGCCGTGCCGCCTGCAGAGTTCTGGTCAGATCGTCAACCTGCGCCGAGAGCACCGCGACCGCACCGCCCATCCCGGTTTCGAGATCGTTGAAACGGTTGAGCCGTCGGGCCAGCACAAAGCAATAGGCTCCCACCCCGACCGCGCCCGCAACCAGCAGAATATCCGAAATCATTTCCATATGCGCGCTCCTCAGTTCAACACGAATTCCATGATCAACAGGTCATTGATACGCCCCTCCCCCGTGACGACCTGCATGCGCCGCAAAAGCTGTGCCCTCAGACGGATCAAGGCCTGGCCATCTTCGATGTCTGCAAGCTTGAGCGCGCGCAGATAGGTGTTGGTGACATCGACGATTCGCGGCATCAGCTTCTCCACGTCCGACTTGTGGGCAGCCTTCACTTCCAACTCGGCGGAAAATCTCAAATGTGACCGCGCGGCACCCTGCCCAACCGAGACAACCACGGGCGCCACGGGCACAAAGGCAAGGTCAGCCATCGGTTTGGTGCGATCAAGAACCTCTGCGAGAGGTGTCGCAGCGGTTGGGGAACCATCCCCACCAATCGGTATCACACCGGACCACATTGTATAAAACCCACCAGCTGCACCCGCAATCGCCAGGACAAGTCCAAGCAGGAGCGGCCGCCCTGATGGTTTCGCCACAGTCGCTGGCGCTGCTTCTTCGCTTTCCGGCATCCTCAACCCTCATGCTGTATTCAACCGTTATAAACCCACAGAAACTAACCGATTATTAAGCCTGATGCGTGAATGATGACTTCGGAACAATACTTGAACACAAAGTACCGGAGGACATGCCTTGCAGCAGATCACGAAACTCTGGCAGGCTCTGACACTGCGCAATCGCATCATTGTCATCGGAGCGGCAATCTTGATGTTCTGGGCCGTTCTGGCCCTTGGGCGCATGGCGTCCACACCCAGTATGACATTACTCTATGCAGGTCTCGAGAGCAGTGCCGCAGGTGAGGTTATCACGGCCCTCGAACAGCAGGGCATCAAATATCAGGTGCGCAACGACTCGATCCTGGTAGAATCGACGCGCCGGGATGAACTGCGCATGATCCTTGCCGGAGAAGGGCTTCCCAGGTCCGGCTCCAGTGGCTATGAGATTCTGGACGGATTATCCGGCTTTGGCACCACATCGCAGATGTTCGACGCGACCTATTGGCGCGCCAAGGAAGGAGAACTCGCCCGGACCATCGTCTCGCATCCTGCGGTCATGGCCGCGCGGGTGCATATCGCCTCAACCGGCGCCAATCCGTTTCAACGCGATGTGCGCCGGTCCGCCTCTGTCTCAATCACCACGAATGCTACCGAGATTTCTGCCAAGCATGCGCGCGCGCTGCAATTTCTCGTCGCGTCGGCCGTGGCCGGGCTAACGCCTGACGATGTGTCCATCATCGACTCCGACGGGATGTTGGTAAGCGGTGCAGAAGAGGCCAAGACCAATACAGCCGATGAGCGGGCAGAGGGCTTGCGTCAGCGCGCACAACGCTTGCTCGAGGCGCGCGTCGGACGCGGGAATGCGGTGGTGGAGATCGCGCTCGAGACCGTCATGCAGACCGAATCAACCCGAGAGAGACGATTTGATCCCGAAGGGCGCGTTGCCATCAGCACGGACACCGAGGAACGCTCGAATACCTCGAGCGGCAGCGACAACAGCGTCACGGTCGCCTCCAATCTGCCGGACGGCGACGCGGCTGCGGCCGCGACTTCGGCCAGCGAGAATTCCGAGACGCGTGAACGCGTGAACTACGAGGTCTCCAGCACAGAACGCGAAATCATCCAGCAAC
>JBLRXE010000020.1:0-15021 GCA_047920895.1 Roseovarius sp. | reverse complement strand
GGCGCCTGGCCCTATCTCTGGCTCGATGCCACCTACCTCAAGGTCCGTGAGAGCGGTCGGATTGTCAGCCGTGCCGTGATAGTGGCCGTGGCGGTGAACGAGGACGGCAAGCGCGAGGTTCTGGGCGTCGCAACAGGGCCTTCAGAGGCCGACGCCGAGGCCCAGTGGGAGACCGTCGCCGACGCATTGCGCGAGAAGGTCGAAAAGCTCGGCACCTTCATGGACGCCTCCCGCGACGACGTCCTCGCCTACATGGACTTCCCACGCGAGCACTGGGCCCAGATCGCGTCCACGAACCCACTCGAACGGGTGAACCGCGAGATCAAGCGGCGAGCCGACGTCATCGGGATCTTTCCGAACGACGACGCCATCATCCGCCTCGTTGGCGCGCTGATGCTGGAGACCAACGACGAATGGACCGTCGCGCGGCGATACATGTCGCTTGAAACACTCGCCCGCGTGACCGACAATCCCACCATCACGCTGCCCGCCGTGGCAGCCTGACCGAGAGACCGAGCCTCTCCGAGGGTCGGCGCTCATACACCTCTCTTTGTGGCACGTTCCGGCGACAGACCGCGATCTGGTTGCCTTCAAGATCGAAGATCGCGGCCTTGGTGACGGTCAGGCCGCTGTCGATTGCAAGGAGTCTGTCCATGGTCGAATCTTCATGCCTTTCGGTGTCGGGGCCGGAACAGAACGGGCGGGGCTTCGGATCTCGACGCGCGGTTGCGACTGGTCGCCGCGTCGGACCGTCACACTTTGTTGTATTTGGCGTCGACCTCGTCGATTGCGCGCACGTTCCCGGCAGAGCGGCCATCAGGGTCGAAGGACGCGGACAGGAAGGCATCTGCGATGTCCTTGGCAAGCTCGGGTCCGATCACGCGCGCCCCCATCGTGATGACATGGGCGTTGTTCGATGTGGCTGCCTTGCCTGCCGAATAGGTGTCGTGGCATTGCGCCGCGCGAATACCCGGCACCTTGTTGGCCGAAAGCGCCACGCCGATCCCAGTGCCGCAAAACAGGATCGCGCGGTCATATTCGCCCGCCAGCACGGCCGAGCATACCCGGTCGGCCATATGGGCATAGAATTGCTCTGGCGCGTCGGGGTTGTGCGAGATGTCGGACACGTCGTGCTTGTCCTTCAGATGTTCCGCGACGGCCTGTGCCAGTGGCGCGCCCGCGCTGTCGCCTGCGATTGCAATTTTCATGTCGTTTCCTTTCGGTTTCAGAGAGTTGCGGCGCATTTGGCCAGAATGTCGAGATATCCGTCGACATCCCAGGCCGAGCGCCCGATGAACAGCCCGTCGATATGTGGGCATGTGATGAGGTCTTCGCAATTGCCCGGATTGACCGAGCCGCCGTAAAGGCAGGGCACCGGGCGACCCAGCACGTCGCGGGCAGTGGCGATAATCTCGGCCTGACGCGCGTCTGCGTAGTCGGATGTTGCCGGGATGCCGTTTTCGCCGATGGCCCAGACCGGCTCATAGGCCAAGAGGATCTCCGCGCCTTTCTGGTCGGCGTCCAGCTTGCCAAGAGCGCCGCGCACCTGCAGGTCCAGCACCTCTTGCGCGCGGCCAGCCTTGCGCTCCGCCAGGGTTTTGCCGATGCAGATCAGCGGGATCAGGCCGTGACGCACTGCCGCTGCGGTCTTCAGGCCGACGGTTTCGTCGGTCTCGCCGAAATGTTCGCGGCGTTCGGAATGGCCAAGCTCCACCAGATCAAGATCGCAGTTCTTCAGCATGACGGGCGAGACCTCGCCTGTCCATGCGCCCTGATCGGCCCAATGCATGTTCTGCGCGCCCACCTTGACAGAGTTGTCGGCAAGGATCTGTTTCACCTCTCGCATGGCGGTGAAGGGCGGGATCACGAAGCGCTGAATGCGCGGGTCACGCGCGTCATCGACGGCAGACAGCGCCGCCGCAAACCGAGGGGCCTCTGCAAGCGTCTTGTTCATCTTCCAACTGGTTCCGATCCAGTATGCTGGCTTGGTCATGCGTCTGCCTCTTCTGTGTCGGCTATGGTCAGGGTCAGCCCTGCCTTGTGGAATGCGGTCACGTTCTCGGGGCGCGGGGATGTGTCGGTGATGATGTGATCGAATTCGGACAAATGCCCGAGGCGGTGCAGCGCCGCCCGGCCAAACCGGGTGTGGTTGACAAGCAGGACGCAAATTGCCCCCTGATCGATCATGGCCCGTTTCGCGCGCACCACGTCATCGTCCATGTGGAACACTTCAAGCCCGGACACGGCCGGCGACGAGATGAAGGAGATATCCGCGCGCAGCTGCGCCAGCGCATCCTCGGTGATTTTGCCAAGATAGGCGTTGAACTTGGCGAAATACACCCCGCCAAGCGCAATCAGCCTGATGCCCACCTCGTCGCGCAGCGCGTCGATCACGGCCGCGTTGTTGGTGATCACGGTCAGGGGTCGCTTGGCCACCAGCATCTGCCCGAGGGTCGCGGCCATGGAGCCGTCATTGATCATCACGCTCATCCCCGGTTCGATCAGCCGCAGGGCCGCCTGCGCCATCGCCGCCTTGGCGGCGCTGTCCTGACGTGCGCGAAACCGGAAATCGCTTTCGAATTGGGTGCCCGAGCGGATCGTGGCACCGCCCCTGATCTTACGCAAAAGCCCCGCCGCTTCGAGATCGTCCAGATCGCGATGAATGGTCATGCGGGACACCGCAAAGCGTTCCGACAGCGCGTCAAGTTCGACTTCGCCCTCGGCCACCAGCACATCCATGATTGCCTGCTGTCTGTCGTCCCGCTTCACGCTCTGTCCTCCTGTTTTGCAACATCTCAAATCACAAATAAATCTTCAATAATGTTATTATGTGATTTTTTTTGTGATTATATCGGGATTGGGCTAACATCCCGCCAATGCAGGAGGACCACATGCTCAAAGATGTCGCCAAATCAGGACATCGCCGCCAAGGCTGCAAAGGACGGGTTTACCTCGATCATGATGGATGGCTCGCTGAAAAAGGATGGGTCCACCCCTGCGGATTTCGACTACAATGTTCGCATCACCCGCGCCGTCGTCGAAATGGCCCATGCTGCCGGTGTGTCGGTCGAGGGCGAGTTGGGGGTTCTGGACTCGCTGGAGACCGGGATGGGGGATCAGGAAGACGGGCATGGCGCGACCGGGAAGCTGCGCCATGACCAGCTTTTGACGGACCCTGAAGAAGCCGAGCGTTTTGTCACGGAAACCGGCGTCGATGCGCTGGCGGTTGCGATGGGCACAAGCCACGGGGCCTACAAGTTCATCCGCCGGCCCGACGGGGATGTGCTGGCCATGGCCGTGATCGAGGCGATCCACAAGCGGCTGCCGAACAGGCATCTTGTGATGCATGGGGCATCTTCGGTGCCCGAGGAATTGCGCCTGCTGATCAATGAATATGGCGGCGACATCAAGCCGACCTGCGGCTGGCCGCCACATCGGCGATCCGTAAGACATTGGTCAGCACCCCGTCCGAATTCGATCCGCGCAAATACCTGAAACCGGCGATGGACAGCATGAAGGCCGAATGCATCCGCAAGTTCGAAGCCTTCGGGACCGCCGGTCAGGCTCGCCTCATCCGGGCGCGGGACCTGGCGGATATGGCAACGATTTACTGAACGACGCGAAGGGAGATGAATGCCATGAAATTCTTTGTCGATACTGCCATCATCGCGGAAATCACGGGGCTGAACGACTATGGTCTGCTTGACGGCGCAACCACGAACCCGTCGCTGATTGCCAAATCGGCCACGACTTCAAGGACGTGATCGCAGAAAACTGCGCAGTGGTCGACGGCCCGGTGCCTGCTGAGGTCGCGGCGATGGAATTCGACGGCATGGTCGCCGAGGGCGAACACCTTGCGCAGATCGCGGGCAATGTCGTGATCAAGCTGCCGTTGACGCTGGACGGGCTGAAGGCCTGTCGGCATTTCACCGCAAAAGGCATCAAGACGAATGTGACGCTGTGTTTCTCTGCCAATCAGGCACTTCTGGCAGCGAAGGCGGGGGCGAGCTATGTCTCGCCCATCATCGGGCGGCTCGATGATCTGAATATTGACGGCACTCGGGCTTCCAGGGCTGCGACCATCAACACCGCGTCCGCGGCTTCTTCGCCCTTCCTGACAAAATGGTCGCGGAAGAAGCCGACATGCTCGGGCGTCGGCTGAAAGTGATGCGGTGTAAGCGACACCGAGAATGTTGGCACACCGGTATCCAACTGCGTGCGCATCAGTCCATCGACAACGGCCTGTGCGACGAAATCATGCCGGTAGATCCCACCATCCACGACCAGCGCGGCACAGACGATGGCATCGAATGTGCCGCTCCGGCCCAGCTTTTGCGCCAGCAGCGGCATCTCGTAGGCACCGGGCACATCGAAGATGGCGATCTCTGCCGTCGTGCCGGATCCGGCGAGGCGTTGTTCGAAACCGACCAGCGCCTGATCGACGATTTCGGCATGCCAGCGGGCCTTGATGAAGGCGATGTTCATTTTTTCAGTCATGGAACCATCCTTTGCAATTCAAAAGTGGTCCCAAGGCGATTCCAGCCGTGCGGACCCAAGGGTTCGACGGCTGGTTCTCTTCCATCCGGACTTTGACCGTCGGCCCCGGAATTTCACCGGTGTCTGCTGTACCCTTCCGGACGGTGCCGAGAGGCGCTCGCGGGCTGTCACCGCCGGTGGGGAATTCCGCCCCGCCCTGAGAACTGGCGTCAGATGACGGGAATTGCTGCAAAAGGCAAGTGGGCATCCTGAAGCACCGCTCAGACATTCAGATCCTGCGCGCCGCTGTCGATATGCGGTGCCCAGAAGGCCACGCTTTCGGCAATCTGCGGGATCACTTGGCGGTCATTTGGGTCGCGTTCCTTGAATGACAGCTCGAGGCAGATTTCGTTGTTCATCGCGCCGCCTTCCGCGAAGGCCCGCAAGAGGGGCTCCGGCTGTATCGCACCCTTTGCGTTGAATTCTGCCGTGAAGGGGCGATGCCCTGACTTATCCCTCATCGATTGCTTGATATGGATGATCGGGCTGACCTTCGGCACCGCGCGTGCCCAGGCATAGGGGTCGGTGTCGTCAGGATTGGACGAGAGAGCTGGCTGCGGAAATCTGAACAGCCGGGATAAGTGGATTTTATCCGCGCAACAGCGGCACCTCGTCAACCTTCGTGGTCACGCACTCGACCCACGCCATCAGCGCCGCGAGATCCGCGGCCAGCCGCTCAAGCACCAGATCCGTATCGCCGCGTCCCGGCGCCATCGTATAGGCAAGTTTCATGGCCGGGCTCCTTCAGGATTGGCAGAAAGGTTGGAATTCGACCAGCGCACCGGCTGGCAGGCATTCGGCATCGGCGGGTAGAAACATCAGCCCGTCCGCGAGGGAAAGCAGCCCGACACGGGCCGAATGGGTGGCATCGTCAAAACGGATGATCTCGCGGCCATGGGCGTCGAACCCGGCAATCGTCGCGGGTCGGAGTTCGCAACGTCCGGGCTTGCGGCGGATTTCGCTTGCGGTCACGACGTGCCGCCGGATCGGGGCACCGGTCTCCTCGCCGGTCAGGGCGCGGACAAACGCCATTCCGAACACCTGCCAGGTGACGAAGGCAGACACCGGATTGCCGGGCAGACCAAGCCAATACGCTTTCCCGATACGACCGACCGACACCGGCTTGCCCGGTTTGATCGCGACGCCGCTGAAAAGGGTTTCGCTACCGAGTGCCATGAAGGCGGGCTTCACATGATCTTCTTCGCCCACCGAGATGCCGCCCGTGGTGATGACAAGATCGGCCTGCGCTGCCATGTCGCCCAATTGGCGGACAAGGCCCGCCAGATCATCGGCACCATGGGCCGAGACGACGAGGCCGACGCCCGCAGCTGCAAGGCTTGCCGTCAGCATCGGGGTGTTCACGTCCCAGATCCGGGCGGCCTCGCGCACCCCCCCGGTGCAACGGACCTCGTCGCCGGTAACCAAGAGGGCCACGCGCAGCCTGCGCCGGACATGAACGATGCCTGCGCCGGCCGCGGCGCAGACGGCAATCTCTTTCGGGCCAAGCCTCTGGCCCATGTCCAGAACGGTCACGCCCCTGGCCAGATCGCTGCCCGCGCGGCGGATGTTGAGGCCCGGTTGAGGACGGCGCGACAGGTGGATGACATCGCCGTCGCGCAGCACATCCTCCTGCATCACGACAGCGTCCGCGCCGCCCGGGATCGGCGCGCCCGTAAAGATGCGGGCCGCCACGACCCCTGCAACCGATGTCGTTGTCTCCTGCCCGGCAGGTATGCGGGCAACAACCGGCAGCACCCACGGACCGGGGCCCGTCAGGGCCGATGTCGCGATTGCATAGCCATCCATCGCCGCATTGTCGAAAGCCGGTGCCATGGACCGGGACCGGACTGGCAGGGCCAGAGTGCGGCCAAGGGCGCTGCCCACCTGCACGGCCTCGGTTCGACCGACCGGCGACGCATGCGCCGCAATCCGGGCAAGGGCCTCGTCGATGCTGATCAGCGCATGGAGCATCTCCTGTCGGTCACAGCCGCAGCCCGGTGACAGGGTGGCCTGATGCAGTGTCATTGTGCTGCCTCCTCAGTCGAATGGGCGGTCTGGAAATGCCCCGGCCCGATGCTGCAATCGAGGTCGCGCAGGCGTCCGTCCTTGAGACCGTAGATCAGGCCATGCACGCGAACGCCGGCGCCACGAGCCCAGGCCCGCTGCAAGATCGGCGTTTCGCAGACGCGCCGCACACCTTCGACCACATTCCATTCGGCCAGCCGGTCGCGCCGCGCCTCTAGGTCAGGCTCGCGCCCCAGATCGACGGCATAGGCGCGTGCAAGGCGTCGGACCGGCTCCAGCCAGTGATCGGCAAGACCATGGGGCAGATCCTCGGTCGCGGCCTTGACCCCGCCGCAACCATAATGGCCGCACACGATGATCTCGCGCACATGCAGCGCATCGACTGCGAACTCCAGCGCCGACAGCAGGTTCATATCCGAGGAATGGATGATGTTGGCGACGTTGCGATGGACGAAGACTTCGCCCGGATCGAGGCCCGCGACCACATTGGCCGGCACCCGGCTGTCCGAACAGCCGATCCAGAAGAACTCTGGTGCCTGAAGGGCGGCAAGGCGGGTGAAGTAATCCGGTTCCTCGGCGTGTCGTTGTTGCGACCACGCCTCGTTGCGGGCCAGCAGATCATTCAGCATCGGTCGTCTCCAAAAGATCGGGCAGGCCGCGCCGCATGCGCATGTGTTTTGACAAGGTCCGAAGATCGGCCCGGGTCAATCGGGCGCGGGCAATCGGCAAGAGGATGGCGTTTTCGGCCACCAGGTGGCGGCGCACATGCGCCGCAAACCTGGACAGCACTGCGCGCTCCTCGGCTGTGAGGCTCACCTCACTATCGAGGCAACCGGCCAGCATCGCACGCAACTCGGGCAGCAGACGCATCGCCTCGTCCTGATCGGCCTTGATCCGGGCGATCGCGCCCTCGATCGCATCCTCGGGCAAACAGCGCCGGGCAAGAAGCGGGAACAGATCCTCTGCCTCGTCGCGCAGATGAACATTCAACTCTTCGTTCAGAAAACGCAGCACCGCAGTGGCCGATCGGCGATCGAGGGCGTCCACTGTGGCCAGCCCGTCGATGACCGCGCAGATCTGGCGTTCGCGCAGGTGGTCCTCGCTGATGAAATCCAGAGGATTTGCAAGCAGGCTCGGGCTTGTCGGTGTATCACCGCTCCCACGCAGCGCTGGTTCTGACGGGTGCATGACGCGTCCTTTCGCAGGGTTCAGATCGGCGCAAGGCTGGCGCCGGTGAGCTTTGCGCTTTGGGCCAGAGTTTCAACGAAGTCCCGTGATGCCCTCGCCCAGGCCGCCTTTTCCAGCGCCTGCGCGATCTTTGGGCGGACGGTCTCATAGGGCAGAACCTGCCCCGGTGCGGTGGCGTTCAGGCGGATGATGTGCCACCCGTGCCGCGACAGCACAGGTGCCGCGCTGATGGTGCCCTCGGTCAGGCCGCGAAGTGCCGCCTCGAACTCTGGCACAGTGTCGCCCGGTCCCAGCTGGCCCAGATGGCCGCCCGATGCCTTGGAGCCGCAATCGCTTTCACGGGCGGCGGCGGCGAACTTCTTGGCGTCCCCGTCAAGTCGCGCGAGCATGGCCGTGGCCCGTGCCTCGGCCATGGCGCGCTCGGCCTCGTCGCGCGGGTCGCAGGCGCACAGGATATGCGAGACATCCCACAGCGGTGCGGACCGGTAGCGGTCAGGGTCCTTTGCCCATTCAGCGCGAACCGCGTCTTCCGTCACGGGCGCGATGCTCAGCGCTTCGTCAAGAAGGGCGCGGATCAGGGCCTCCTCCTCGGTCTCGAAGCGCCCAGGGGCCAGTTCCATCGGATCGGGCACAAGCCCATGTGCCCTTGCCTCCTGCAGCAGCAGGGCGCGGATTGCGAGCGCCTGCGCTGCCTTGCGCCAGGCGATGCCGGGCTTGTCCTTGGGGGCCTCGTGGTTCTGGGCCTCGGCGGCGATGGAGGCCTGCGGGATTGTTTCGCCATTCACGACGACATCGGGAAACAGGGCCATGTTCATGGTGCTCACTCCGCCGGTGTGGTGATTTTGGGGCCGGTCTTGCCCTGCCGCGCGTCATAGGCGCGGCGGCGTTCCTCCAGCGGACGGGTGCGGCGCGAGCGCACGATCTGGTAGCCCGGTCGCGTCAGCAGGTAGCGGAAGGGGGCGGCAAACCCCGACCAGATGTGCACGAGCCGCGTGAAGGGGAACAGGATCGTGATGATCAGCCCGAGGAAGATATGCAGCTTGTAAAGCCAATGCACGTCAACCACGGTGACCCAGGCGTTGATGTTCCAGGTCACGACGCTTTGCGACCAGGTCATGAACCGGACCATTTCCGACCCGTCCATGTGCTGAAGGGTCTGGGTTATGGTCAGCAGGCCGATGGCCAGCTGGAGCCAGATCAGGCCCATGATCAGGATATCGGGGAAGGTCGATGTCACGCGGATGCGCGGATCGGCCAGCCGCCGGTGGATCAGCATCGTCGAGCCGATCAGCGCGGCAATACCCGCAGGCCCACCGATCAGGACCGCCATCCACTGCTTCAGCCCATAGGGCATACCGATGGCATCCAGCACCCAGACTGGGGTGAACAGCCCGACAAGGTGGCCGAAGAACACCGTCAGGATGCCAACATGGAACAGGATGGATCCCCAGATCAGCTGCTTGCGGCGCAAGAGCTGGCTGGACGAACTTTTCCAGGTAAAGGGATCGCGTTCGTATCGCGCGATGGAACCCACAAGGAACACCGTCAGCGCGACATAGGGCATGACGCCAAACAGCATGAAGTTGATATCGAAATTGCCGAACATGTCATGCGCTCCTGTTCAGGTTGGTGGGGGCGGGGGTCGCGTTGAAAGCTGGTTTGTCCATGCACGCCAGCATGTCGCGGACCTGCGGGCAGCCCGCGTTCGGATCGGGGCCAAAGGTGACCTCGGTTTCCTCCCAGACAGCGTCGAGTGCCTCGAGGTCGGTGGGGTCGTCATCGGGTTGCGCCAGCATGCCCGCCACGGCGTCGGCGTCGGATTGCGCACCGGCCAACTGTGACAAAGCGGCGAACGCAGCACCATACCCGCTCTCGCGCCGTGCCAAACGGGTGGTAAGCGCGTCGAGGATATGGGCCGCGTCCGCCAAGGTTTCCTGTGCTTCGGCGAAGGGACGCGTCGACAGGAATTCCAGCAGCACCGGCAAGTGGTCGGGCAGTTCCGTGGTGGCGGGTTCGAACCCGCCCTCGCGGTAGGTCTCGATCAGGCTGACCATCGCGCCACCCCGATCCCGGCTTTCGCCGTGGACATGTTCGAACAGGTTCAGCGACAACGTGCGCGAGCGGTCGAAGAGCATGACGTAGCTCTCCTGAACATCGAACAGATCGCTCTGTCCGATGTCATCAGCCAGCTTTTGCAACGCTGCCCGCGTATCTGGGGCAATGCGGGGGTCGGCGCCAAAAATGGCGCCGATCTCGGGCATCGCGTCTTGCAGTTCGACGCTCGGATAGCTGAGCGTCAGCGACAGCGCCTTGAGTGTGCGATCCATCATCAGAACGACTCCAGCGGAAGGGCAAAGGACTTCTTCTTGCCGCCGAACAGGCTGGTCTTGCCCGTCTCGCCGGTAGAACAGCCATTGCCGTCGGTGAACCCGCAGCCGCCGCGGATGTCGGCGCCTGCCTCGTTTTGTTCGCGGTGCGCCGTGGGGATCGCGAAACGGTCCTCGTAATCGGCGATGGCCATGATCTTGTACATGTCCTCGATCATCCGGCCGGACATGCCGACACGAGCGGCAATCGCCTCATCCCGCACGCCATCCACGCTGAGCGCCCGCATATAGAGCCGCATCGCGGACATGCGTTCGAGGGCGTGAATGATCGGCTCTTCGTCGCCCGCCGTCAGCATGTTGGCCAGATACTTGACCGGGATGCGCAGGGACCGCACGTCGGGCATCTGGTCGCTCATCGCGATCTGGCCCGCTTGCGCCGCGTTCTGAATCGGCGACAGCGGCGGGATGTACCAGACCATCGGCAGGGTCCGGTATTCGGGATGCAGCGGGAAGGCGACCTTCCAGTCCATCGCCATCTTCCAGATCGGGCTGACCTTGGCCGCCTCGATCCAGTCCTCGGGCACGCCGTCACGGCGGGCCGCTTCGATCACCTGCGCGTCGTTGGGGTCGAGGAACACATCAAGCTGCGCGCCGTAAAGATCGGTCTCGCGTTCGGCACTGGCCGCCGCTTCGATCTTGTCGGCGTCATACAGGATCACGCCCAGATAGCGGATGCGGCCCACACAGGTTTCAGAACAGACCGTCGGTTGACCGCTCTCGATGCGCGGATAGCAAAAGGTGCATTTCTCGGATTTGCCGCTCTCCCAGTTGTAGTAGATCTTCTTGTAGGGGCAGCCCGAGATGCACATCCGCCAACCGCGGCATTTTTCCTGATCAATCAGGACGATGCCGTCCTCCTCGCGCTTGTAGATCGCGCCCGAGGGGCAGGAGGCCGAACAGGTGGGGTTCAGGCAATGCTCGCACAGGCGCGGCAGATACATCATGAAGGTATTTTCATACTCTCCATAGATCGCCTTCTGCACATTCTCGAAGTTGTAGTCGGCCGAGCGTTTCGAGAATTCCCCGCCCAGGATTTCCTCCCAGTTCGGGCCCTTTTCGATCTTTTCCATCCGCTCGCCGGTGATCTTGGACCGGGGGCGCGCGGTGGGGAAATGATCCATGTCGGGGGCGGATTTCAGGTGGTCATAGTCGAAATCAAACGGCTCGTAATAGTCGTCGATTTCCGGCATCGAGGGGTTGGCAAAGATGTTCGCCAGGATCCGCCATTTCGATCCCTGCTTGGGATGCAGCTTGCCGCTGGCCGAGCGGGTCCAGCCCCCGTTCCAGCGCTTCTGGTTTTCCCAGTCGGTCGGATAGCCGGTGCCGGGTTTGGTCTCGACGTTGTTGAACCATGCGTATTCAACGCCTTCGCGCGTCGTCCACACGTTCTTGCAGGTGACGGAACAGGTGTGACACCCGATGCATTTGTCGAGGTTCAGGACCTTGCCGATTTGCGCACGAACTTTCATTCCGCTGCCTCCACTTTCCGGGTTGCGGGCTGATCCAGCCAGTCGATTTTCTTCATTTTCCGCACGATGACGAATTCGTCGCGGTTGCTGCCCACGGTGCCGTAATAGTTGAAACCATAGGAAAGCTGCGCATAGCCGCCGATCATGTGGGTGGGTTTCAGCGTAGCGCGCGTCACCGAATTGTGGATGCCACCGCGATGGCCGGTCTTCTCCGAGCCGGGCGTGTTCACGATCTTTTCCTGGGCGTGATACATGAACAGGGTGCCCTGCTTGATCCGCTGGCTGACCACCACCCGCGCCGTCAGCGCGCCGTTGATGTTGTAGGCCTCGACCCAGTCGTTATCGACAAGGCCCGCCTTCTGGGCGTCGATCTCGGACATCCAGACCACCGGGCCACCCCTGTTCAGCGTCAGCATCAGCAGGTTGTCGGAATAGGTGCTGTGAATGCCCCATTTCTGGTGGGGCGTGATGAAGTTCAGCACGACATGCGGGCTGCCCTCGGCCGCGTCGTTGTTCACGGCCTTGGTGATGGTCTTGAGGTCCACAGGCGGGCGGTAGCTGACAAAGCCTTCGCCGAAGGCGCGCATCCAAAGGTGGTCCTGATAGAGCTGCTGGCGACCTGTCAGCGTGCGCCACGGGATCAACTCATGCACGTTGGTGTAGCCCGCGTTGTAGCAGACCTCCTCGCTCTCAATCCCCGACCATGTGGGCGACGAGATGATCTTGCGTGGTTGCGCCGCGATATCGCGGAAACGGATTTTGGTGTGATGCGCGCCCTCGGCCAGATGCGCGTGGTGGCGGCCTGTGGGCTTTTCCAGTTCTTCCCACGCCTTGACCGCGACTTCGCCGTTGGTCTCGGGGGCGAGCATCAGGATCATTTCCGCCGCGTCGATGGCGGTTTCCAGCTTAGCGTGACCCTTTGATACGCCCTCGTCCTGCACCACCCCGCTCAGATCGCGCAGATGGCCGACCTCGACCGATGTGTCCCAGGTGATCCCCTTGCCGCCGTTGCCGAGTTTTTCCAGCAGCGGGCCTACGGACGTGAACTTCTTGTAAAGGTTCGGATAATCCCGCTCGACCGCGATATAGTTCGGCGCGGTCTTGCCGGGGATCAGGTCACATTCGCCCTTCTTCCAGTCCTTCACATGCGCCTGAGCAAGCTCACCGGGGGTGTCGTGCAGCAGCGGAAGCTGGACGATGTCGGTCTCGACCCCCAGCACCTCGGGTGCGACCTCCGAGAACTTCCGGGCGATCGACTTGAAGATTTCCCAGTCGGACTTGCTCTCATAGGCCGGGTCCACCGCCGCCTGAAGCGGGTGGATGAACGGGTGCATGTCGGACGTGTTCAGATCGTCCTTTTCATACCAGCTGGCGGTCGGCAGCACGATGTCAGAATAGACGCAGGTGGTGGACATGCGAAAGTCGATGGTCACCAGCAGGTCGAGTTTGCCCTTGGGCGCCTCGTCATGCCAGACGGCCTCTTTCGGCATGACGCCGCCTTCGTCGCCCAGATCCTTGCCCATGACGCCGTGATCGGTGCCAAGCAGGTGCTTGAGGAAGTATTCATGCCCCTTGCCCGACGACCCCAACAGGTTCGAGCGCCAGACAAACAGGTTGCGCGGCCAGTTTTCCGGGGCGTCAGGGTCCTGACAGGACATTTCCAGATCGCCGGATTTCAGTTGCTCAGCGACATAATCCTTGATGTCCTTGCCGGCAGCCTTTGCCGCCTTGGACACCTCCAGCGGGTTGGTCTTCAGCTGCGGGGCCGAAGGCAGCCAGCCCATGCGTTCGGCACGGATGTTGTAGTCGATCAGGGAAATGTCCCAGTCGCCCTCAGGGGCCGTTGGCGACAGGATCTCGCCCGCACGCAGCGTCTCGTAGCGCCACTGATCGGTGTGGGCATACCAGCACGAGGTGGAGTTCATGTGCCGGGGCGGACGGTTCCAGTCGAGCGCGAAGGCCAAGGGTGCCCAGCCGGTCTGCGGGCGCAATTTCTCTTGCCCCACATAATGCGACCAGCCGCCGCCCTCCTGGCCGATGCAGCCGCACATCACCAGCATGTTGATGATGCCACGGTAGTTCATGTCCATGTGGTACCAGTGGTTCAGACCGGCCCCGAGGATGACCATGGACTTGCCATGGGTCTTTTCGGCGTTTCCTGCGAACTCCCGCGCCACGGCGATGATCTTTTCCCGGTCAACGCCGGTGATCTTTTCGGCCCATGCGGGGGTATAGGGGCTGTCGTCGTTGAAATCCTTGGACACCCATTTGCCGCCAAGACCCCGATCCAGCCCGTAGTTGGCGCAGAACAGGTCGAACACGGTGGCGACGAGGGCTTCCGACCCGTCGGCCAAGGTAACGCGCCGGGCAGGGATGTTGCGGGTCAGAACCTCGGGGTGGTCGCATTTGACGAAATCGCCTGTGGCCGCACCGCCGAAATAGGGGAAATCGACGCCCACAATCTCATCATGGTCGCCATCCATGATCTGGCTCAGGCGCAGTTGGGCATCCGTTCCCTTGGCGCGTTGCTCAAGGTTCCACTTGCCTTCCTCACCCCAACGGAACCCGATAGAGCCGTTGGGGGCAACGATCTGGCCCGATGCCTCATCATAGGCCACGGTCTTCCAGTCGGGGTTGTTGGTCTCGCCCAGCTTGCCCGCGAAATCCTCGGCCCGCAGCATCCGGCCCGGGACAAGCTGGCCGTCGCGGTCTTCCAGCCGGACCAGCATCGGCATGTCGGTGTATTTGCGGGCGTAGTCCTCGAAATACTCGGCCTGCCGATCCAGATGGAATTCGCGCAGGATCACATGCCCCATGGCCATCGCCAGCGCCGCATCGGTGCCCGCCTGCGGGTTCAGCCAGATGTCGCCGAACTTGGCGGCCTCGGAATAGTCGGGGCTGACCACGGCGGATTTGGTGCCGCGATAGCGGACCTCGGTATAGAAATGGGCATCGGGCGTCCGGGTCTGAGGCACGTTCGACCCCCAGAGCATCAGGAAGCCCGCATTGTACCAGTCGGCCGATTCCGGCACGTCGGTCTGTTCGCCCCAGGTCTGGGGGGACGCGGGCGGCAGATCGCAATACCAGTCGTAGAACGACATGCAGGTGCCGCCCAGCAGCGACAGATACCGCGAACCGGCGGCATAGCTGACCATCGACATGGCCGGGATCGGCGAGAAGCCGTAGATGCGGTCGGGGCCGAATTCCTTGATGGTGAAGACGTTGGAGGCGGCGATGATCTCGGTCACCTCGTCCCATTTGGCGCGGACAAAGCCGCCCTGGCCGCGCACCGACTTGTAGCGCCTGGCCTTCTCGGAATTCTGGCTGATCGACTTCCAGGCCTCCACCGGGTCCATGGTCTTCCTCGCCTCGCGCCACATTTCCATCAGGCGGCCGCGGATCAGCGGATATTTGAC
>JBLRXE010000019.1:0-15309 GCA_047920895.1 Roseovarius sp. | reverse complement strand
CCTCGCCAGGT
The DNA here is from genome assembly GCA_047920895.1 of Roseovarius sp. Taxonomy (GTDB): domain Bacteria; phylum Pseudomonadota; class Alphaproteobacteria; order Rhodobacterales; family Rhodobacteraceae; genus Roseovarius. The sequence continues at coordinate 15,298 of JBLRXE010000019.1, read as the reverse complement.
GCAAACACCAGCGGCACGAAGACACCCCGGTCGGTCGTGTGATACGCACGCTGCCGTTCGCCTTTCCATTCCCGAACGAAGGCCGCAACGCGCTCGTAGGAACCGTCATATCCCAGCTTCACCAGATCGGCATGCATCAGCTTCGCCGTCCGGCGCTCTTTGCGTGATTTGCGCTGATCCGAAACCAGCCATCCTGTCAGCTGACTGGCATACGGATCCAGCTTGCTCGCACGATCCGGCGTCTGAAACGCAGGCTCAACAATCCCCTCCCGCAAATACTTCTTGATTGTGTTACGCGAAATGCCCGTGCGCCGCGCAATCTCGCGAATGGGCATCTTGTCTCGCAGCGCCCATGTCCTGATAACCTTCAAAAATCCCATCTCGATCACTCCATATGCCCCCAACTGGTTTAAGCTGGGGCAAGGTTGCACATGGGTCAGTTCTCAGTGACAATTTTGGCAGTTGCCGGGTCAATTCTCAGTGGCAATTAACACGCTCGCGTTCTTTTCTATGTGAGCGCATAGCTGCATGTAGACGCAAAGGGCGTAGAGAAATTCGCTGGGAAGCAGCTTCTCGATCTCGGATGAATACTGATTTTTCACGTCCGCTCTCCCGTCAAACTCTAAATAGGAATCCGTCCCTTACTGGCGTTTTCCCCAAGCATTGTGCCGCGCGAGCGTTGGGCCGGGGACTGGCGAAGCAACGGTAGTGGATGCCACTTTATGCCTGCCAAGTCCGTCTAACCTCTCAGAATTGTGCTCCCTCTCAAAATCGCTAGGCCGCGGGACGGCCCAGCGATCGCGCGGCGCCCTTCGGGCTTGATTCCGCGCGGTGTCTCACCCCTTCATCAACTCGGGCAAGTCCCCCGTCAGACCTGCTGCCTCGCGGATGAAGCCCCGGCGCAGGCGGGGCATATGGCCGAGCGCGCCCATGCCGAGATCGCGGGCGGCGCGCAGGAGCGGGTTGTCGTTGGAGAAGAGCCGGTTGGTGAGGTCGGTGGCCAAGGCGAGCGTCGCGGTGTCGAACCGCCGCCATTGCTGATAGCGGGCGAGCACATCGGGTGCGGCGATATCCTCGCCCCGGCGCGCGGCCTCGGTCATCACCTGCGCCAAGGCGGCGACATCGCGCAAGCCCGCGTTCAGCCCCTGTCCGGCAATCGGGTGCATGCCGTGGGCGGCGTCACCGATCAGCGCGAGACGCTCTGCGACAAAGCTGTTGGCCACCGTCAGGCTGAGCGGGTAGGTATAACGCGCGCCGCGCAGTTTGATCGCGCCCAGAAAATCGCCGAACCGGGGCCGCAGCACCGCCATGAAGTCGGCATCGGGAAGGGCGGCGAACCGCGTGGCGGTGGCGTCGGTTTCAGACCAGACAATCGAGCTGACATTGCCCGGCAGAGGCAGGATGGCGAGCGGGCCGGGGGGCATGAAGAACTGATGCGCGATGCCGTGATGCGGCAATTCGTGTTCGATGGCCGCCACAAGCGCGGTCTGGCCATAGCCCCAGCCGGTGCGCCGGATGCCCGCCCGCGCGGCGGTGCCTGAGGCGCGCCCATCGGCACCGATCAGGAGCCGCCCGGTGAGGGTTTTGCCCGAGGCGAGCGTGACGGTGATGCCGGTTGCGTCGCTCTCTTGCGCTGTCACCGTATCGTTCGAGACCTGCGTGATCAGCGGCTCCTCTGCCATGGCCTCGATCAGGGCGCGGCGGAGGAAGCGATCCTCGAGCATATGGCCCATCGGGCCCTCTTCGATCTCGGCATGGTCGAAATGCAGGAAAAAGGGCGATGGCCCCTCGCCCGCGCGCCCGTCCGAGACCTTGATTTCCAGCATGGGCTGGGCGTGATCCGCCACGCGGTGCCAGATCCCGAGATTTTGCAAGAGCCGCACGGAGGCAAGCGCCAAGGCATAGGCGCGCCCGTCGAAGGCCGCGTTCTTGCGGGTGGGTTCGGGCAGGGCGTCGATCACCGTGCTGGAAAGCCCCGCCTGTGCGGCGGCAAGGGCAAGCGCGGGACCGTTGAGGCCACCACCGACGATGAGAAGGTCGCTGTCATGTGTCATGCCGCCCAATATGTGCGTGCGCGCGGGATTGTCCATGCGCCGCTCTGCCGCTAGCAATGGTTTTTGAAGCGAGAGGGGGACGGGATGCAGGACTGGCTGAAGATGACGGCGGGCGATTTGGGGCGCGGCATTGCGCGCGGCGAGATTGACCCCGAGGCGCTGTGTGAGACCTATCTGGCGGCGATCATCGCCCATCCGCTGCGCGACCGCATTTACAGCACCGTCACCGAGGGGCGCGCGCGGGCCGAGGCGGCAGCGGCGGCGGCGCGGGCCAAGGCGGGGCAGCGTCTGGGCCTGCTCGACGGGGTGCCGGTCAGTTGGAAAGACCTCTTTGACAGTGCGGGTGTGGCAACCGAGGCGGGATCGGCGCTGCTCCGGGGTCGGGTGCCGGATCGCGATGCCGAGGTGTTGCGCAATGGCACGGCGGCAGGGCTGGTGTGCCTTGGCAAGACGCATATGAGCGAATTGGCGTTTTCCGGTCTGGGCCTTAATCCCGTGACCGCGACGCCACCGTGTGTGAACAACGCAGGTGCTGTGCCCGGCGGATCATCTTCGGGGGCGGCGGCGAGCGTGGCTTTTGATCTGGCCGCCTGCGGGATCGGGTCGGACACGGGCGGGTCGGTGCGCATCCCCTCGGCGTGGAATGATCTTGTGGGGCTCAAGACCACGGCGGGGCGGGTTTCGTTGCAAGGGGTGGTGCCGCTCTGCCTGCGGTTCGACACGGTGGGGCCGCTGGCGCGGTCGGTCGAGGATTGCGCGCTGATGCTGGCGGCCTTGGAAGGGGGCAAGGCGGCGGACCTGCGTGGGGCGACCTTGGCGGGGCTGCGGTTTGCGGCGCTGCGCACCTCCGTGATGGAGGATATTCGGCCCGAGCCTTTGCGCGCGCATGCGGCGGCGCTGGAGGTGCTGCGGGATGCGGGGGCGGTGATTGACGAGATCGAGGCGCCTGAAGTGACCGAGGCACTGCCGCTCTCGCCGGTGCTGTTCACGGGCGAGGCCTATGGGCTGTGGCGCGATGTGATCGAGGCCGCGCCGGACAAGATGTTTGCGCCGATTCTGGAGCGGTTCCGCAGTGGCAAGGACATCAGCGCGGCGGATTATGTGGCGGGCTGGCGCAAGCTTGAGGCGTTGCGCGCCGGGTGGAATGCGCGGGTGGCGGGCTATGACGCGGTGCTCATGCCCACGGCCCCCAATCTGCCGCCGGATCAGGCGCGGCTCTTGGCCGACCCGACGTATTATGTGACCGAGAACCTGCTCACGCTGCGCAATACGCGGGCGGGCAATCTCTTGGGGCTATGTGCCGTGACGCTGCCCACGGGGGTGCCGAGTTGCGGGCTGATGCTCTGCGGGCAGCCCTATGGCGAAGAGCGGCTGTTGCGGGTGGCAAAGGCGGTTGAGGATGTGCTCTGCCCGCGGCGCGGGGGGTAGGGCGATGCATCCCAATCCCGCCTTTCGCCAGACACCGGGCGCGCGCAATCTGGAATTTGCCCGTGCGCGGGGTTTTGGAATTCTGGCTGTTTGCAGCCCCGAGGGGCCGCTGATGAGCCATATTCCGTTTCTCTTGAACGCGGATGGCTCGCGGGCCGAGTTTCATCTTGTGCGGTCCAACCCCATTGCGCGGCTCTTGAGCGGGCCGGTCAGGGCGCGGTTGGCGATAGAGGGGCCGCACTCCTATGTCTCGCCCGACTGGTATGGGGTCGCGGATCAGGTGCCCACCTGGAACTATGTCGCCGTGCATCTGGTGGGCGAGGTCACGTTGCAGCCGCAGGCGGGGATGCGCGATCTGCTGGATCGGCAATCGGCAGAGTTCGAGGCGCGGCTTGCGCCCAAGCCGGAATGGCGGGCCGAAAAGATGACGCCCGAGGTGCTGGAGCGGATGATGCGGCAGATCGTGCCCTGTGCGATGCGGGTGGACGAGATCGCGGGCACATGGAAATTGGGGCAGAACAAGCCCGAGGAGGTGCGCCTGCGCGCCGCCGAGCATCTGGGCCCGGCGGGGCAGGGGCAAGAGAGCGAAGTGTTGGCGGAGTGGATGCGTGCGCCATCGGCGTGAGCGGCTTTACAGTGCGGGGGCCTGTGCCTAGGGTCGCGCTGAACACCTAAAGGAGCGCGCCATGAAACTCATATCTTCGCCATTATCCCCCTTTGTCCGCAAGGTGCGTGTGCTCTTGCTGGAAAGCGGTCTGGCCGACCAGGTCGAGGTGGTCGATGTGACCACCACGCCGCTGGAGACCGATCCGCAGGCGGCGGCGGCCAATCCGCTGGGCAAGATCCCGGCGCTGGTGCGGTTGGATGGTCCGGCGATCCACGACAGCCGGGTGATCACCCGCTATCTGGATCAGCAGGCGGGCGGGCGGTTTTATCCCGAAGCGCGGCTCTGGGAGGTGCTGACGCTGGAGGCGATTGCCGAAGGCATCATGGAAGCGGCGCTATCGATGACCTATGAGGCGCGGTTCCGGTCCGAAGACATGCGCCATGCCCCTTGGGTCGAGGGACAGTGGGCCAAGGTGGCGCGGGCGCTTGATGCCGTTGAAGGGCGCTGGATGAGCCATCTCGCGGGGCCGCTCGACATGAGCCATATCGCGATTGGCTGTGCGCTGGGCTATCTCGATTTTCGCCATGATGCGCGCGGTTGGCGTGCGGGGCATCCGGCGCTTGAGGCCTGGTATGCCGGGATGCGCGCACGCGACAGCATGGTGCGCACCGCCCCCGCCTGAGCGGCGGCCCCGCGTGATCGGCCCCGCCCGATTTCGCGATACAGGCCCCCCAAGCGCGACAGATGCGCGCTTTGACCGGATCTTGGGGCAATGCAGGCTGGACGGCCCCCAAAAGCCCCGCTAAATAGCCGCACATACTGGCCGCGGGAATCCCATGGCCTAACACCGTATGAGGCCGATTGCGGCTCTGATATATAGGGAGTAATTCTCGTGTCCCACGCAGAAGATCACGAAGGCACCCGGAGGGATTTCCTCTATTATGCGACCGCAGGCGCCGGTGCCGTGACCGCAGGTGCGGCTATCTGGCCGCTGATCAATCAGATGAATCCGTCGGCGGATGTGCAGGCGCTGTCCTCGATCCGCGTCGATGTCTCGGGGGTTGAGCCGGGCACGCAGGTCAGCGTCAAGTTTCTGGGCAAGCCGGTCTTTATCCGTCGCCGCACGGAAAAAGAGATCGAAGCTGCCCGCGCCGTCGATCTGGCAGAACTGCCGGACCGGACCGCGCAGAACCGCAATGACATGGCGCTCGATGCGTCGGACCAGAACCGCACGCTGGACGAGGCGGGCGAATGGCTGGTGATGATCGGCGTCTGCACCCATCTGGGCTGTGTGCCCATCGGGGACGGATCGGGCGATTTCGGCGGCTGGTTCTGCCCCTGCCACGGCTCGCATTACGACACGGCCGGCCGCATCCGCAAGGGACCGGCGCCTGAGAACCTGTGGATTCCCGTCGCTGCATTCATCGACGAAACCACGATCCAACTGGGATAAGGAAACGCGCATATGTCCGGAATTCCGCACGATCACTACGAGCCCAAGACGGCCGGCGAGAAATGGCTTCATTCGCGCCTGCCCATCGTTGGGTTGCTCTATGACACCATCATGATCCCCACGCCCAAGAACCTGAACTGGATGTGGATCTGGGGGATTGTTCTGACCTTCTGTCTGGTGCTGCAAATTGTCACCGGCATCGTTCTGGTGATGCACTACACGCCGCATGTCGATCTGGCCTTTGCCTCGGTCGAGCATATCATGCGCAACGTGAACGGTGGCCATTTCATCCGCTACCTGCATATGAACGGCGCGTCGCTGTTCTTTGTCGCGGTCTATCTGCACATCTTCCGCGGGCTCTATTATGGCTCTTACAAGGCCCCGCGCGAGGTGACGTGGATCATCGGCATGTTGATCTATCTGGCGATGATGGGCACCGCGTTCATGGGCTATGTGCTGCCCTGGGGGCAGATGTCATTCTGGGGGGCCACGGTGATCACCGGCCTGTTTGGCGCGATCCCGTTCATCGGCGAGCCAATCCAGACCTGGCTCTTGGGCGGGCCGGCGGTGGACAATGCCACGCTGAACCGCTTCTTCTCGCTGCATTACCTCTTGCCGTTCGTGATCGCGGCGCTGGTGGCGCTGCATATCTGGGCGTTCCACACCACGGGCAACAACAACCCCACGGGCGTTGATGTGCGCCGCACCTCCAAGGCAGAGGCCGAGCGCGACACCGTGTCGTTCTGGCCCTATTTCGTGATCAAGGATCTGTTCGCGCTTGCCGTGATCATGGTGGTTTTCTTTGCCATCGTCGGTTTCATGCCCAACTATCTGGGCCACCCCGACAACTACATCGAGGCCAATCCGTTGGTCACGCCCGCGCATATTGTGCCGGAATGGTATTTCCTGCCGTTCTACGCGATCCTGCGGGCCTTTACCTCGGACGTGTGGGTCGTGATGTTCGCAAGCTGGATCACCGGCGGCATCATCGACGCCAAGTTCTTTGGTGTGTTGGCGATGTTCGGTGCCATCGCGGTGATGGCGCTGGCCCCCTGGCTTGATACCTCGTCGGTGCGTTCGGGCCGCTATCGCCCGATGTTCAAATGGTGGTTCTGGCTCTTGGCGATCGACTTCATGGTCCTGATGTGGGCCGGGGCGATGCCCGCAGAGCCGCCCTATTCGACGATCTCGCTGATCGGGTCTGCCTATTGGTTCGCCTATTTCCTGGTGATCCTGCCGCTGTTGGGCGTGATCGAGAAACCCGAGGCCCAGCCTGCCACCATCGAGGAAGATTTCGATGCGCATTATGGCAAGGCCCAGACGCCCGCCGAATAAGAAAGGACGGATGACAATGTTCAAGAAAACAGGCATTGCGGCCCTTGTGGCCCTGTCCCTCTCAACCGGCGGTGCATTGGCCGCCGGGGGCGAGGGGATTATCGAGGACGTCGCCTTTTCCTTTGAAGGTCCGTTCGGCAAGTTCGACCAGAACCAGCTTCAGCGCGGTCTGAAGGTCTATACGCAGGTCTGTGCGGCCTGCCACGGCCTGCAATATGTGCCGCTGCGCACATTGGGCGACGAGGGCGGGCCGCATCTGCCTCAGGATCAGGTTTTCGCCTATTCCGTGCAGTTCGAGGTGTTCGACCCGGAGCTTGACGATTTCCGGGCCGCCACGCCCACCGACCATTTCCCGGCTGTGACCTCGGCCGGGGCGCCGGACCTGAGCCTGATGGCCAAGAAGCGCGCCGGGTTTCATGGCCCCTATGGCACGGGCCTGAGCCAGCTGTTCAATGGCATGGGCGGGGCGGAATATATATACTCGCTGATGGTTGGTTATCATGATGCGCCGGAATGTGCGCCCGAGGATTTCCCCGGTGCATATAACGTGGCCTTCACCGCGGGTGGCTATCCGGAGGAGTGCAAGGATGCGCATGGTCATGCGACCGTGCCTGGCAGCTGGATTGCCATGGGCCAGCCGATCTGGGGTGACGATGTCGAATTTGACGACGGCACCGAGGCCACGCTGGAACAGCAGGCAGAGGACATTGCCGCCTTTCTGATGTGGACGGCGGAACCCAAGATGATGGCGCGCAAGCATGCGGGCCTCACGGGCGTGATCTTTCTGACCATCCTGTCCGTGCTGCTCTATCTGACCAACAAGCGGATCTGGGCGCCGATCAAAGGCAAGAAGACCAGCTGATCGAATCGCGACCTCATGCATACGAAAGCCTCGCAAGCCCGTCTTGCGGGGCTTTTGCGTGACGTAGGGTCAGAATTATTTCAAGACGTGGTCAAATAGCGCAGGGTGTAAGGTGACGCAGCGTTTGCAAACGCCGGTCAATCCTCTATGAGTTTTGCAATAGGCACCAAAAAACGCAGGCACATGCTCGATCAACCCAACCCCGCCCCGCTGGCACCTGAAACACGCGCTGGCAGGGAATGGGCGCAGCTCCTCGCGAAATACCGCGAGCCGAGTTCCCCACGAGCAGCTTTTGAACTGGGCGTGACCCTTGTTCCCTTTCTCGCACTCTGGGGGCTGGCCTGGTGGGCGCTGTCGCTGAGCTATGCGCTGAGCGTGTTGCTGGCGCTCTGCGCCGCGCCGTTCCTGTTGCGTCTCTTTGCGATCCAGCATGATTGCGGGCATGGGGCATTTTTCAAGAGCCGGGCGATGAACGACTGGCTTGGTCGCGCGCTTGGAGTGGTGACGCTCACGCCCTATGACGTCTGGCGGCATTCCCATTCGATCCACCACAGTTCCTCGGGCAATCTGGGGCGGCGCGGGATTGGCGATATCAATACGTTGACGGTGGCGGAATATGCCGCGCTGACGCCGTTTGAGCGGCTGAAATACCGGCTCTATCGCAACCCGCTGGTTCTGTTCGGGCTTGGCCCCGGCTATATCTTCCTGTTGGAAAACCGCCTGCCGCTCGGGTTCATGGGCAAGGCGCGGTATTGGGTCAGTGCGATGGCGACCAATGCCGTGTTGTTGGCGGTTCTGGGTCTGGTGGCGTGGTTCGGGGGGCTGATGCCGATCCTTCTGATCTTTTTGCCCTCGACCGTTCTGGCGGCGACGGCGGGGGTGTGGCTCTTTTATGTGCAGCATCAGTTCGAGACGACCCATTGGGAGGCCGAGGAAAACTGGCAATTGCATGATGCAGCACTGCATGGCAGTTCGCATTATGTGCTGCCCGGATGGCTGCAATGGCTGAGTGCCAATATCGGGATTCATCACGTCCACCACGTTAACAGCCGCATCCCGTTTTACCGCCTGCCCGAGGCGCTGCGCGACCACGCGCAACTGGCGCAGATCAACCGGATGACCATTCGCGAGAGCCTTGCCAATGCGCGGCTGCATCTTTGGGACGAAAAGGCACGGCGGTTGTTGTCTTTTGCCGAGGCGCGGGCGGTGATCGAGGCTGCTTGAATTTGCCGGTCCGGTGCCTAACTACCCCTCAGGAGGACCGCCATGCGCATCAATGCAGATTTTTCCCAACGTGTCGTGATCCGGCCCGAAGATTACGATTGGGTGCAATCGCCCGCGACCGGGGTCGCGCGGATGATGCTGGACCGGATCGGGGATGAGGTGGCGCGCGCGTCCACAATCGTGCGGTTCGCGCCCGAGTCCTATTTCGACGCCCATACCCATGGCGGCGGCGAGGAATTCCTCGTGCTCGAGGGGGTGTTTTCCGACGAGAGCGGCGATTATACGGCGGGATCCTATGTGCGCAATCCGATTGGCACAAGCCACAAGCCGCATACCAAGGAGGGCTGCACGATCCTTGTCAAACTCTGTCAGTTCGATCCGTCCGATACCGCGCAATTGCATATCGACACCAAGAGCGCCGCGTTTCGCCCTGGTCTGGTCGAGGGCTTGAGCGTGCTGCCGTTGCATACGGCGGTGAATGAGAATGTGGCCTTGGTGCGGTGGGCGCCTGGCACACGGTTCACACCGCATCGGCATTGGGGCGGTGAGGAGATTTTCGTGATCGCGGGCACCTTTGCGGATGAGCATGGCAGCTACCCGGCGGGAAGCTGGGTGCGCAGCCCGCATCTGTCCGAGCATAAGCCCTATTCCGATGAGGGCTGTCTGATCTATGTGAAGACGGGGCATTTGCTGGAACAGGTTGCGGCGTGACTGGGGCGGCGTGCAGCTACGATCTGGCGCCGGAATTTTGAAAAAATTCCGATCAAGAAAGTTTTCAACTTTCTTGCATTGGGTCTGACGCAGGATCGCCCCAACCGCGTCTATCGCGGCAACGGATTGCTCGCGCGATTGTAGGGTCGCCAATTGGTGATTTCGGGATAATACATCTCGCGCCAGCGGCGCACGCGGGGGTTCATCACCCGCCGCCAAATGGGCGGGACCATGGCGGCCATGGTCATCACCGGATAGCCATAGGGCAATTGCGGGGCGTCCGCCTCGGTGTAATTCTGCAAGAGCGGAAACCGGCGGTCGGGTTTGTAGTGATGATCCGAATGGCGTTGCAGGTTGATCAACAGCCAGTTCGACGCCTTGTGCGCCGCGTTCCAGCTATGGCGCGGCTGAACATGTTCATACTTGCCGCCGCCCAGATGTTTGCGCGTCAGGCCGTAATGCTCGATGTAATTCACCAGTTCCAGCTGCCAGATCGCAACAAACGCCTGCCAGACAAAGAGCGCGAGGCCAATCCAGCCGCCGATCAGCCCGGCCAGCAGCGCCATGAACCCTTGCAGCGCCCAGTATTTGAAGAACGGATTCTTGAGGTCATGCCAAGGCAGATTGCGGCGGGCCAGCATCTCGGCTTCGGCCTTGAACGCCGAGTGCCAGCTTTGCCGCAGCACGCGCGGGAAAAAGCGGTGGAACCCCTCGTTATAGCGCGCCGTGACCGGATCGCGGGGGGTGCCCACATAGCGATGATGCACCAGCAAATGCTCGGATCGGAAATGCGAATAGAGCACCATGGACAAAAGAATATCGCCCAGAAACCGCTCGCCGCGGTTTTTCTGGTGCATGAGTTCATGGCTGTAGTTGATGCCAATCGTGCCGGTGATCACGCCCACGCCAAAGAATAGCAGGATGGTTTCCAGCGGGCTGAGATGCGCGTCGCCGGGGCCGGTGACATACCAGATCAGCCAATAAAGGAGGCCGAATTGCAGGGGTGTCCAGATCAGGGTGATGGCGCGATACCAGGTCAGTTGATCCTCGCGCGTGTCGAGATCGGCATTTTCGGTATAGAGCCCGAGAAAGGCGTCGAGGATCGAGAAGAAATACCAGGTGGTCAGCGGCAGGAGGAGGACGGTCCAGCCGCCATACAGCGCGCCCAGCACCGCCACGGGCAGCAAAATGAGGGACATCCAGAAGGGCAGGGCGCGGTGCAGTTGGGCAACCTGTGTGGCGGGGATCATGGGGGTGTCCTGTGCGGTTTCACTCTTGGATATCACGGCGCAGAGTTTAGCGCAGCCCGCGCAAGGTCAAAGACCTTTCGCATGACGGTAGGTAATTCCGCAGGCCGGAACGTGGCGTCCGGCAGGAATGTGCCGCGGTCGGGTGTCGCATCCTCGGGCAGATGCGCCACATGGACGCTGAGCCGGAGGTGAAAATGGGTGAAGGTGTGGCGGGCCTCGGCCTCTAGCTCATGCCAGTGGGCTGCGATGGGCGGGGCGGGGGGCGGTGCCTCGGCCCAGTCGCTGCCGGGCCAGCCCAGCATGCCGCCCAGAAGGCCACTGTCGGGGCGGCGTTCCAAGAGCCATGCGCCATCCGCGCGCCGGGCGACATAGGCGTGACCATGGCGCAGAGGCTTGGCCGACTTGGGCAGTTTGCGCGGCAGGTCTGCGGCGGTGCCTGCGGCATGGGCCGCGCAGGGCGTGCGCCATGGGCAGAGCGCGCAGGCGGGGGATTTGGGCGTGCAGATGGTGGCGCCTAGGTCCATCACCGCCTGCGCATAATCGCCGGGGCGCGTGCGGGGCGTGAGGCGGGCGGCGGCCTCGGTCAGTTCACGCTTGGCGGTGGGCAGGGGGGTGTGGATGTCATGGAGCCGCGCCATCACCCGCTCGACATTGCCGTCCACCACCACATGCGGTTGATCATGGGCAATGGCGGCGATGGCGGCGGCGGTATAAGGCCCGATGCCGGGCAGGGCGCGTAGGCCCTCGAGCGTGTCGGGAAAGCGCCCGTTGTGATCGCGCACCACCGTGCGGGCGCATTTCAGGAGATTGCGCGCGCGGGCGTAATAGCCCAAGCCCGCCCATTCGCCCATGACTGTGGCATCCTCTGCTGCCGCCAGATCGGCGACGGTGGGCCAGAGCGTCGTGAAGCGCAGGTAATAGGATTTGACCGCTGCGACAGTGGTCTGTTGCAGCATCACCTCGCTGAGCCAGATGCGGTAGGGATCGGGGCGCGCGCCGGCTGCGCGGGCGGCGGGGCTGATGCGCCATGGCAGGTCGCGAGCATGGGTATCATACCACGCGAGCAGGCTGTCAGCCTCGGCGAAATAACGCATAGTTTATCCCCTTGCCCCGCAATCGGCTCTGGTATCCCGTGTCACATGCCATAGATTAGCGCCAATGAGGAGAGCGCCAACCATGACCAGCCGCAAGGCCGCGACATACGGGTTCAAACGCACCTCGGCGCTGCTGCAAACCAGCATCCGCCGCGCGTCTGAAACGCGTGGCTTTGCGCAGTCGCGGCTCTTGACCCATTGGGCCGAAGTGGTGGGCGACGACATCGCCGCCATCGCCCGCCCGGTCGAGGTGTCCTATGCGCGGCAGGGGATGGGGGCGACGCTCACGCTGCTCACGACCGGCGCGCAGGCCCCGATGCTGGAAATGCAGAAGGAAAAACTGCGCGAGCGGGTCAATGCCGTTTACGGCTACAATGCCATCGCGCGCATCCGCATCACCCAGACCGCGCCCGTGGGCTTTGCCGAGGGGCAGGTGGATTTCAGCCATCGGCCCAAGGTGGCGGCGGCACCCGCCGTGGCACCCGAGACACTCCTCGCCGCCACAAGCCTTGCCGCGCCTGTCACGGATGATGGGTTGCGGGCGGCGCTGGAAAGGCTGGCGCGCAACGTGTTAACCAAATCGCAACACTGACCGACCCATCAGACCAAGGATAATGACATGAAACATTTGATCGCAACCGGGGCCTTGGCCCTTGCCATGCTGACAGGCCCCGCCGTGGCGCAAGAGGCGGCCCCCGATACATCGCAGATCGTCGAGATGACGATGGGGCCGGCGGATGCCAAGGTGACGATTATCGAATATGCCTCGTATACCTGTCCGCATTGCGCGAATTTCCATAAAGGGCCGCTCAAGCAGTTGAAGGCGGATTACATCGACACGGGCAAGGTGCATTTTGTCTATCGCGATGTCTATTTTGACCGCTTCGGTCTCTGGGCGTCGCTGGTGGCGCGCTGTGGGGGGGGAGAGAAGTTCTTTGGCATCTCGGACATGATCTATGAGCAGCAGGCGGAGTGGACCAAAGGCGAGCCGGCCGCCATCGCCGACAACCTGCGCCGGATCGGCAAGGTCGCGGGGCTGGAGCCGGATGCAATCGAGGCCTGTCTCAATGACACCGACAATGCCAAGGCCTTGGTGGCCTGGTATCAGCAGAACGCCGAGGCGCATGGGGTCGATTCGACGCCCACGCTGGTGATCAACGAGAAGAAATATTCGAACATGGCCTATAACGATCTCAAGGCCGTTATCGAGGAAAAGCTGGCGCAGTAACCCGCTGGGCGGGGATGGGCCGGGATTGCGCATCCCGGCCCCTTTATCCCTCTGGACAGTCTTTCGCGGCGGTGGCAGAATTTGATCAAATTCCCCGAACCTGCCGGAGCAAAGCCCATGAAAGACGACAACTTCCTGCGTGAGATGAACGCGCGCTACCTGTGGCACCCGATGGGCCATCCCGGCGAGCAGCAGGCCAACCCGCCGAAGATCATCAAGAGCGCCGCAGGTGTGCGGATCACCGACATCGACGGGCATGATCCGGTGGATGCGGTGGGCGGCCTCTGGTGCGTCAACCTTGGCTATTCCAACGATGTGGTGAAACAGGCGATTTCCGATCAGCTCTGGCAGTTGCCCTATTATTCCGCCTTTGCCGGCAGCACCAACCCGGCGGCGATCGAGGCCTCCTATGCGGTCCAGGAGTTCTTTGCCGAGGATGGGATGAGCCGCGTCTTTTTCACCTCTGGCGGGTCTGACAGCGTGGACACGGCGCTGCGCATGGCGCGGCAATATCACCGCCTGCGCGGCGAGCCGACGCGCACCAAGTTCCTGAGCCTGAAAAAGGGCTATCACGGCACCCATTGGGGCGGTGCCTCGGTTAATGGCAACAACCGGTTCCGCATCAACTATGAGCCGCTCTTGCCGGGCTGTTTCCATCTGCCCAGCCCCTATACCTATCGTAACCCGTATGATGAAACGGACCCGGCCAAGCTGGCGCAGAAGATTGCCGCCGCCATGGTGGACGAAATCGAGTTTCAGGATCCGAGCACCATCGCCGCCTTTATCATGGAGCCGATCCAGGGCGCGGGCGGTGTGATCGTGCCGGATGCGTCGTTCATGAAGCATATGCGCGAGATCTGCGACCGCTACGGCATCCTGATGATTTCGGATGAGGTCATCACCGGGTTCGGGCGCACCGGCGACTGGACCGGCGCGCGGCATTGGGGGGTGCAGCCCGACATGATGACGATCGCCAAGGGCATCACCAGCGGCTATTTCCCGGTGGGTGGCGTGGTCCTTGGCGACAAGGTGGTCGAGGTCTTTGAAAAGGCCGGGCCAGAGGGCAGCATCTGGACCGGCTATACCTATTCGGCGCATCCCGTGGGGGCTGCGGCGGTGGTGGCGTGCCTGTCGGAGACGCTGCGGCTGGATACCAAGAGCAATGCCGCCGTGCGCGGCACGCAGCTCTATGAGGGGGTCAAGAAGCTGGCGGAAAAATACGACATCATCGGTGATGTGCGCGGCGGTCATGGTCTTATGATGGGGATCGAATTGGTCAGCGACCGCGAGAAAAAGACCCCGATGGATGCCGCAACCATGAAGCGGGTGCATCAGGCGACCTATGAGGCGGGCGCGATGGTGCGTCTGGGGGCGCATAACATCCTGATGTCGCCGCCCCTGGTGATTTCCGAGGCGGAAATCGACGTCATCCTGTCGTCGCTCGATGCCGGGTTCGCGGCGGCCTGAGCCATGCCAAGCGCCTTGAGCGGCGCTTGGCCCGTTCTCTGATCGTGCCTTAGCTGAACCGGCTCCAGGCCGATTTCATGGCTTTGGACATATTGTCCCAAGCCTCGTCGGCGCCGGTCTTGAAGTCTTTCCACGCCTCAAGGCTGGCCGCCTGTATCTTGTCATACTCGGTTTCCATCTCGGCGCGCTTCTCGCGCAGATCCTTGATCTGTTCTTGGTATTTGATCTGCATGTCGGCAGAGGCCTCGCGCGATTTCGCCTGAAGCTTGTCGATCTCGGCTTTCCATTGGTCGAGTTGGGCGTGCAGCTTTTTCTGATATGCGTCTTTTTCCATGACTTGTTCTCCTTAGGGGATTGGTCGTGTCGCGCTGATCGTCACCTATGCACGATTACCGGGAATTCAAAGGGGCCGGCGGATGTCCGCTGGCCCCTGACGATCGCATGAAAATGCCCGATTTACTCGAACTTCTTGATCTCGCCGGATTTCAGGCGCGCAAGGTAACTGTTCAGCTCGCGCTTGACGATCGGCATCAGGAAATAGAGCGCGATGATGTTGACCACGCCCATGGCAAAGAGCGCCGCATC
>JBLRXE010000018.1:0-16333 GCA_047920895.1 Roseovarius sp. | reverse complement strand
GGCGATGATGTCGGCGCCTTGCGCGGTCAGGCGGAATGTGGCCTTGGTGATCGGCGCCAGCACCGCCTCGTGATCGAGGATTTGATGTGTATAGGTCAGCCCCTCATCGGCATCGACACAGCCGGAGAGGACAATCAGCGGCACGCGGTCCTGATGGGCGTTGGCGATGGCGTTGACGCCATTCAAAACCCCCGGCCCCAGCGTGGCGATCAGGATGCCGGGCGCGCCGGTGCGGTGCCAGACCCCCTCGGCCATGAAGGCGGCGGCATTCTCGTGGCGCGCCAGCGTCACCTCAATACCGGCCCGCGCCAGCGCATCCATCACGGTCAGAACCTCGCCCCCCGGCATGCCAAAGGCATGGCGGCACCCCGCCTCATATAGACGCCGCGCCAGATAGTCGGCGGCGCGGTTCTGGGTCTGTTGGCTATCGCTCACGGGACAGGCTCCTTTGTCGTTCTGCGGACTTTGTGGCCGAGCGTTTGGGCAACCGCAAGCCCGGTTCGCGGCACAAAGTCCGGGGCGGCACTGGTTTTCCCCGCTGCCCGACCCTAAATCCGGGTTGAGGGACCGCACAAAAGCGCCTAATCACGAGGCTATTCATATCGGTTCACGGGGCGGCTTGGCACCGGGCACAAGGAATTCCAATGGCAAACCATCTCTATCAGAACGACCTGCCCGATGGGCTGGACCTTGGCCCTGTTGTGGCGATTGATTGCGAGACGATGGGCCTGCACCCGCATCGCGACCGGCTCTGTGTCGTGCAGCTCTCGGGCGGGGATGGGCATGCGCATCTGGTGCAGGTGGCCAAGGGGCAGACCAGCGCGCCCAATCTCGCGCGGTTGCTGGAAAACCCCGATGTGCTCAAGCTCTTTCACTTTGGTCGGTTCGATATTGCCGCGATGCACAATGCCTTTGGCGCGCTGGCCGCCCCGGCCTATTGCACCAAGATCGCATCCAAACTGATCCGCACCTATACCGATCGGCACGGCCTCAAATATCTGTTGCAAGAGTTGCTGGGCGTGGACATCTCCAAGCAGCAACAAAGCTCGGACTGGGGCGCCGAGAGCCTGAGCGCTGCACAACTCGATTATGCCGCGTCGGATGTGCTCTATCTGCACCGCCTGCGCGATGAGCTGAACGCGCGGCTGATCCGCGAGGGCCGGATGGAATTGGCGCAGGGCTGTTTTGATTTCCTGCCGCAGCGGGCGCTGCTTGATCTGGCAGGCTGGCCAGAAATCGACATTTTCGCGCATTGACAGATGGCCCGTGCGCAGAACACTTACTCAAGGATCGTGGCCTGGATCAAGATCATCCTGCCACTCACTGCGCTTGGCCTGCTCTCGACGCTGTTTCTGGTCTCGCGCAAGATTGATCCCACGCAAGTTGTTTCCACGTCCAAAATCGACATCGAACAGCGCGCGCAGGATCTGGGCGCGACCAATCCGCGCTTTGCCGGCGTGACAAAGGACGGCGACGAAATCCGTTTCCTGGCCGAATTCGCGCGCCCGGATCGGGACGCGCCGGAACATCTGATTGCCGACGGGGTGACGGCGCAACTGCGCCTGAGCGCCGGGACGGTGATCGACATCACCTCTGTTCACGCGGAGATGCAGCAGGGAAAAATGACCGCAAGCCTCACGGGGCAGGTTCACATCACCACCTCGACCGGCTATGACATCACCACCGAACGCCTGAACACCCGGCTGGATGAACTCCATGCCGAAACGCCTGGACAAGTGGCGGCCACGGGCCCGCTGGGGACGGTGACAGCCGGGCGGATGCTCTTGCGTAACAATACCGAGAGCGCCGAGCCGGAATTGCTTTTCATGCAGGGTGTCAAGCTGATATACCAGCCGGGAAAGCCGGGGGAATGAGACCAGTGCCAAGAGTTTCCGGATTGATCGTGGTCATCGCGCTGGCCCTTATGCCTGCCGGTGCATGGGCGCAGGCTGGACAGGTCGCCTTTGGCAAGACCCAACAGAATCGCACCTTGCCGGTCGAAGTGACCTCGGACACTCTGAACGTCAATCAGGCTGACAATACCGCCATCTTTACTGGAAATGTGGTGATCGGACAGGGCGAGATGCGCCTCGCCGCGCCAAGGGTGCTGGTCGTCTATCTGCCGGACCGGAGCGGGATCGAGAGCCTCGAGGCAACAGGTGGCGTCACGCTTGTTAGCGGCGAAGATGCCGCCGAGGCCGAGCGCGCCGATTACAACATCACCACCGGCATGATCGAATTGCGCGGCAATGTGCTCTTGGTGCAGGGGAGCAATGCCATCACCGGCGAAACGGTGCTGGTCGATACCGCGGCAGGCACCGCGCAGGTCAGTGGCCGCGTCAAGACCATCCTGCAACCGGGAACCACACCATGAGCCGCCCGGCGCTGACGGTTGCGCATGAAAATTCCGGATTGGTGGTCGAGAACCTGCGCAAGAGCTATCGCAAGCGTCTGGTCATTCGCGATGTCACGCTCTCGCTGCGACAAGGCGAGGTGGTGGCGCTGCTGGGCCCCAACGGATCGGGCAAGACCACGACATTCTATGCCATCGCCGGGCTGATCTATCCCGAGGCGGGGCACATCCGAATCGACGGGCGTGATGTTACCGACCTGCCGATGTATCGCCGGGCCAAGCTGGGGATCGGGTATCTGCCGCAGGAAATGTCGATCTTTCGCGGCCTGTCGGTCGAGGACAACATCCTCGCAATTCTTGATATTTCGGAGAAGGATCGCCACAAGCGGCGCGAGCGGCTGGAAGAGCTGTTGTCGGATTTCTCGATCGAGCATCTGCGGCGGGCGCCCGCAATGGCGCTGTCGGGGGGCGAGCGACGGCGGGTCGAGATTGCGCGCTGCCTGGCGGCCAATCCACGCTATCTGCTGCTGGACGAACCCTTTGCCGGGGTCGATCCGATTTCCGTGGGCGACATCCGGCATCTGGTGGCCGACCTCAAGAAACGGGGCATCGGCGTGCTGATCACCGATCATAACGTCCGCGAGACGCTGGAAATCGTGGACCGCGCCTATATCCTGCATGACGGCCAGGTGCTCATGTCGGGCAGCCCGCGCGACGTCGTCGAGAACGAAAATGTGCGCCGCGTCTATCTGGGCGACAGTTTCCGGATTTCCTGAACACGGCACCCTCGGCAAATCCGTGCGCTCCCCCCTCAAATCACATTGACAAGATGCGGGGAAAGCGCGTCAATTGAGCTATGACATGTGTTGATCTCGCGCTGTTCCCTGAATGGCCCCCGCGACAAGGGCCTGTTTTGGGACAATTTCACCACCTGTCATTTTTCAGCATCCGGGATTAACCACGTTCGCGGCGCAAGCGCCGCGTGTGGCCCCGGCTTGTCAATCGAAGGAGATGAGATGCGGTATCAAATCAGTGGAAAGCAGATCGACATTGGCGAGGCCCTGCAAACGCATGTGAAAGAGGAGTTGGGCACCGTCGTTGCGAAATACGCCGAACGTCCGACCGATGCGAATGTGGTCTTTTCCAAGAGCGCCAGTGAGTTCGCCTGCGAAGCCATCGTGCATCTGTCCACCGGCCTGACCGCGCAGGCCAGCGCCAAGGCGCATGAAATCTATGCCGCATTCGATGCCTGCTGCGCGAAGATGGAAAAGCAGCTGCGCCGCTACAAGCGCCGCCTCAAGGACCATCACCGCGACCGGGCAGAACCGGTTGAACTCTTTGGCGCATCCACCTATATCCTCGCAGGTGACAGCGCGGAAACGGAATCAGAGCCCGACAGCCTGCAACCGATCATTGTGGCCGAGATGGAGACACAAATTCCATCACTCTCGGTTGGCGAAGCGGTGATGCAGATGGAGCTGGCGGGTGCCCCTGTTCTGGTGTTCCGCAAGCAAGGCAAGGATACGGTCAATGTCGTGTATCGCCGTGAGGATGGCAATATCGGCTGGATTGACCCATAACGAGAGGGTGGCAGGCGGTGACACGCCTGTCTGAGCGGCTCATTTCATGGAACTCCCGATGATCCTCAAGCCAGAGGCGGTACGCGTTTTGTCCGGTGCGACCAGCAAGAAGCGCCTGATGCATGAACTCGGCAATATTGCCGAGGCGGCCTATGGCGTGTCTCATTCGGCGGCAGTCGAGGCCTTGCTGGAGCGCGAGAGCCTTGGTCCCACGGGTGTGGGCCATGGTGTCGCACTGCCGCATGCGCGGCTGGATGGGCTGGATCAGGTGGTGGGGGTGCTGGCCCTGCTGGACAAACCGATCGACTTTGATTCGGTGGATCGGCAGCCGGTGGATCTGGCCTTTGCGCTGTTTGCGCCGATGGACGCGGGGGTCGAGCATCTCAAGGCGTTGGCGCTGGTGTCGCGCACGCTGCGCGATGCCGGGCTGCGCGCCAAGCTGCGCTCGAACACTGATCCCATGACGCTTTATACCATCGTGACAGAGGCGCAGGCGGTGCAAGCCGCCTGACGCCTGTTCATGGCGCGACGGGCGGTCTCAGACCAGCCTGTCACCCGGCTCTTTCCCTGCAAAGAAAGCATCGAGATTATCCAGCGCGCGAAAGCCCATGGCATCGCGCGTGCTGCGCGTGGCGCTGCCAATATGAGGCAGCATAAAGACATTCTCATGCGCTGCAAAGGCCGGGTTGCCGCCCGGCTCCACCTTGAAACAATCAAGACCGGCAGCGGCGATGTGGCCGGATTTCAGACCCGCCAAGAGCGCATCCTCATCAATCAGCGCGCCGCGCGCGGTATTGACCACCACGGCCCCCGCAGGCAATAGCGCGATGCGGTCAGCGTTGAGCAGGTTGGTCGTATCGGGCGTGGCCGGGCAATGCAGCGACAGGAAATCCGCCACCTCCAGCAGGCTCTCGACATCGGCATGAAAGATCGCGCCATGTTCCTCATCCGGCGCAAGACGCGTGCGGTTGTGATAGTGGATCTCCATGTCAAAGCCGCGCGCCTTGGCGGCAAAGGCACGGCCCACCCGCCCCATGCCGATGATCCCCAGCCGCGCGCCGGTCATCTGCTTGCCGACCATAAAGGACGGCGACCAGCTATCCCATTGTCCCTGCCGCACGATCCGGTCGCCCGTGACCGCATGCCGCGCGGCCCCCAGCATCAGCAGCATGGCAATCTCGGCGGTGGCATCCGAGAGCACATCGGGTGTATTGGTCACGACAATGCCCGCCGCCTTGAGCGCGGCCAGATCGCAGTGATCGACCCCGACCGAGTGGTTGGCGACGATTTTCAGGCGGGGATCAAGCCGCGCCACCACATCGGCGCTGAAATGCTCGGAGTGACAGGGGATCATCCCGTCCACCCGGGCGCTCATGGCGATAATGTCCTCGGCGCTGCCGGGGGTATCTGCCTCGTTCACGATCACCTCATAGTCGCGGCGGGCGCGGGCGAGGGTGGCATCAGACAGGCGGCGCGGAATCCACAGGACTTTCTTGTCGGGCATGTCAGCTCTTGTTTTTGCTCGAGGTCACGAAATCATACCCGGCGAGTGCCGCTGTCAGGCCAACCACGACCCAGAGGTCGATGGTGCCGACCTTGCGCACGAGGATGTAGAGAAAGGCGGCAAAGACCGCGAAGGCGAAAAGCGCCAGAAATCTGTTCATGTCGTTATCCTTTTCTCATGCTGCGGCCTCGGACAGCCAGCCAGTGAACCAGTTTGCGTTGCGCAAGAGCCGCGCGTCGTTGCCGCGCGCGGCAATGAATTGCACGCCCATCGGCAGCCCGCTTTCCGCCGTAAAGGCGGGCACTGTCACCGCCGGGGTGCCGGTCAGCGTCCACAGCCCGTTAAAGATCGCGTCGCCGGTATACTCCAGCCCCTTGGGCGCGGGGCCGGTGGCGGCGGGGCACAGGATCGCATCGCAACGCTCAAAAATCTCATCTAGCCCGGCATAGAGCACATCGGCCCAGTCGAGAGCCGCGAGATAGTCGCGGGCGAGCGTGGCATTGCCCGCGTTCAGCGCCTCTTGCGTGCGTGGGCCGAGGGCGTCGATGGATTTGGCATAGCGATAGTAGTATTTCGCCATTTCGGCAAAATTAATCCGCGCCCGGATTTCCGCCGCCTCGCCAAAGGCATTAGGCAGGGGGGCTTCGAACACCTGTTCGCCCAAGGCCTCGATCAACTCGTCAAAGGCCGCGTGCAATTGTGGATCGGCCTTGTCCCAACCCGGCGGGCGGACAAAGGCAAACACCGGCTTGAGCGGCGGCGTCGACGTGGCCACCGACAAGAGCGCCGGAACGGGTGCAGGCGTGGTCGCAGGATCGCCCGCGTCATGGCCCATCAGCACCTCAGCCAGGAGCGCGGCATCAGCGGGCGTGCGCGCAAAGACCCCCAGCGTGTCGAGCGTCGGTGATTGCATCAGAACGCCGGTCCGCGGGATCATCCCAAAGCTGGGCTTGTAGCCCGTCACACCGCAATAAGAGGCGGGGCGGATCACCGAGCCGCCGGTCTGCGTGCCAATGGCCAGCGGCACCATGCCATCCGCCACCGCCGCCGCAGAACCCGAGGAGGAGCCACCCGGCGTATGCGCGATGTTGAGCGGATTGCGGGTGGGTCCGGCGTGCATATAGGCCAGTTCGGTCGTCACCGTCTTGCCCATGATCACCGCGCCCGCCGCCTTGAGCCGGGCGACGATGGCGGCATCCTTGGTGGGGATACGCCCCGCATCAAGCGGACAGCCGTTTTCCGTGGGGACCTTGGCAGTGTCGATGATGTCCTTGAGTGCGACTGGCAGACCGTGCAGCGCCCCGATGGGGCGCCCGGCCTGTCGGTGCACATCGAGCGCCTTGGCCTGTTGGCGGGCGAAATCGGCATCAAACCACGCCCAGGCCCGGATTTCAGGCTCGCGCGCCTCAATCCGGGCAATACAGGCCTCGACCAGATCGAGCGCGCTCAGCGCCCCAGAGGCCAGACGCGTGCGCAGGGTGCACGCGTCCAGCATCAGGATATCGACCTTATTTGCCATACATCAGCTCCGGCAGATAGAACACGATCTGCGGAAAGATATACATCAGGGCCATGGCGATGAAGACGCAGAACAGGAACGGCATGACGCCCGAGAAAATCTGCGTGAGCTTGATCTCTGGCGGGGCGATCCCCTTGAGGTAATAGGCCGACATGGCCATGGGGGGTGTCAGGAAACTGGTTTGCAGGTTGAGGGCCACCAGAATACCAAAGAACAACGGGTCGATCTGGAAGAACGCCAGAAGCGGCAGAAAGATCGGCACGAAGATGATGATGATCTCGGACCATTCCAGCGGCCAGCCCAGCAGAAAGATGATGAGCTGAGCCAAAAGCAGGAACATCAGCGGGCTGAGGTTCATGCTCTGGACGAACTCTGAGATCAGATGTTCGCCACCTAGATAAGAGAACACCGCCGAAAAGGTATAGGAGCCGACAAAGAGCCAACACACCATCGCCGTGGTGCGCACCGTGAGATACACGCTCTCACGCATCCGCTGCCATGTCATCGCGCGATAGGCGAAGGCAAGAAAGATGCCGCCCAGCGCGCCGATCGAGGCCGCCTCTGTGGGCGTGGCAAGGCCGAACAGGATCGAGCCGAGAACAGCAAGGATGAGAAAGGCCAGCGGCACGAGCGAGGTCAGGATCATCACGAAGAGCTGGCTCTTGGGGATGTCCGGCACCTCCTCCTTGGTTGGTTTCGGGGCGACAGAAGGTTGCAGGATCGACCGACCGATCACATAGACCAGATAGAGCCCCACCAGCGTGAGGCCCGGCAAGAGCGCCGCCGCATAGAGCCGCACGATCGAGACGCTGGACGCCGCCGCATAGACGATCAGCATGATCGAGGGCGGGATGAGAATACCCAGCGTGCCCCCCGCGCAGATGATGCCCGAGGCAAAGGACGCATCATAGCGCGCCTTGAGCATGGCGGGCAGGGCCAGGAGGCCCATCAGCGTCACCACCGCGCCCACGATCCCCGTGGCGGTTGCAAACAGCGCGCATGTGATGAGCGCAGCAACCCCCATCGAGCCGGGCATGCTTCTGGCCGCGATGTTGAGCGTCGAAAAGAGCCGGTCCACGATATTCGCCCGCTCGACGATATATCCCATGAACAGGAACAGCGGCACGGCGGTCAGAACCTCGTTCGACATCACCGTATAGGTCTGATTCACGAACAGATCGAATATTCGATTGTTGTAAAACCCCTCCAACCAGAGGCTCCATTGCTCCCAGGCGCTGGCATCCTCGCCCAGCCGGTCAAAACTGCGCCACATGCGGCGGGCGTCGAAATAGGCGTAATAGCCAAAGCCGATCCCCATGGCCATGAGGGTAAAGGCAATTGGAAAGCCCAGAAACACAAAGATAAGGAAAAGGCCCAGCATCATCAGGGCGATTTGCGGATCGGTCATGGATGTGCGTCCTTTTCGGCCTCAGCGGCCTTTTGCATCAGCAGGTCTTCGGTCTCGAAGACGTCTTCATCGGCCTTGAGCCATTCATTGGTGCGCATGCAGTGGATACAGCGGCAAACCTGGGCAATGCCTTGGATAAACAGCAGGATCCCGGCAGCGACGATCACGGTCTTGAACTGATAGATCGGAATGCCCGCCGGGCTGTTCACCGACACCTCGGCATAGGACCAGGAGCGCGCGGCATATTTCCAACCGGCCAGGATCAGCGCGATGATACCGGGAAAGAAGAACAGGATGTAGAGCACCAGATCGACCTTGGCCTGATTGCGCGGCTGCCAGAGACGATAGAGAAAGTCCCCCCGCACATGCCCGCCCCGCGACAGCGTATAGGCCCCGCCCATCATGAACAGCGAGCCATACATGATGAAAGAAACGTCCAGCGCCCAGGCGGTCGGATTGTTGAAGACGTAACGTACAACCACCTCATAGCCGGTGCCAAAGGCCATCAGGACGATCAGCCAGGCAAACGCCTTGCCGAACCAGGCCGACAGGTTGTCGGCGAAACGTATGAAACCGATCACACGGAGCCCCCTCTATTTTGAAAGCGGCCCCGGCGTTTCCTGCGCCGGGGCCCTGGTTTTTCTGGTTTTTACACCGTGATTACATCTTGAGCTTGCCAGGGAAATAGTGGTTGTAGGCCAGCGCCAAGTCGGGGGCGTTCATCAACTCGTAATAGGTGACCTGCTCAACCCAAGCGCGCTGGCTGTCGAGGCACTTCTTCATGAACGGATCTTCTTCGAGCACCGGGATCAGCTTGTCCCATGCCTCAAGTTGACCGTTTAGAATGTCCTTGGACGTGCGGTGCATGGTAACACCGGCCTCTTCTTCCAGCCACTTGAGGTCCGCGGAATAGCGACGCATCGCCTTGGCGGTGTTGGCCGTCGAGACGGCTTCGACCGCGTATTTCAGGATCGCGTTCAGATCGGGGTCCAGATCTTCCATCGTCAGCTTGTTGAACAGAAATTCAAAGCTCTCGGATGCCTGGTGATACGAGGACAGGTAGTAGTTCTTGGCCACGTCATGTGCACCGAAATTCCGGTCCGACGACGGGTTGTTGAACTCGAACGCATCAATCACGCCACGCTCCATCGCGGGGACGATCTCGCCGCCCGGAAGCTGCGCCACCGACATGCCCATGGATTGCAGCAGGTCCGCCGCAAGGCCCACGGTGCGATACTTGAAGCCTTGCAGGTCAGCGACGGTATTCACCTCGCCCTTGAACCAGCCAAACGGCTGCGCAAACATCGGAAAGCCCATATAGCCATCGACTTCCATGCCCATGATATCCTGGGTCAATTCGTCATACAGCGCCTTGCCGCCGCCCTCGTAGAACCAGCTCAGCATCGTAGTGGCCGAGCCACCGAACACGGGGCCGGTGCCAAAGAGCGACGCGGCCTTGTTCTTGCCATACCAGTAGACAGGCACCGAATGCGCAATATCGAGAACACCGTCGTTCACGGCATCGAGCACCTGAAACGCGGCCACGACCGCGCCCGCGGGCATCACGTCGATCTTGAGGCGACCACCGGACATTTCCTCGACCCGGTTGGCATAATCCTGTGCCATTTCCTGCCAGACATCGCCAGCGGGCCAGGATGTCTGCATCTTGAGCACCAACGGCGCCTGTGCCAACACCGCCGGAGCCGCGAGCGCGCCCGCAGCAACCGCCGGCGCTCCAACCGCCGCGCGGCGCAGGAACGAGCGCCGGTCCATCTTCGACTTGTTTGTCATGGTAGTCCTCCCATAAATCTGTTGAGTCTGTTCGCATCGGATGGCGGGCAAAGCATATCCCCCACGGGCGATTCGAGGCCCCGTTTCCGCCACATAAGCGTAATCGTAACGGTTATGCAGGCAAAGGCAAGCATTCTGGTAAGATTAATTTACCAAAGCAGCCCGATTTCCTGTTTTAAAGCGCAAGACCGCAGCCCCACATGCGCGCCGCGCCCACCGATCCGGCTTGCGCGCCCGCGTCCGCTTTGATTTAACCGCTCCAACTGTTCCGCCGGAGGCTACATATGGTCGATATCGCCACCCGTGTGCATGATCACAAATGGAAGATCGACCCGATTGTCCGGTCCCTGATCGACACCGATTTCTACAAGCTCCTGATGTGCCAGTCGGTGTTTCGCCGGCGGCCCGATACCGACGTCACCTTTTCCCTGATCAACCGCAGCACGACGATCCGTCTTGCCGACCTCGTGGACGAGGGCGAATTGCGCGAACAACTGGATCATATCCGCTCGCTGTCGCTGTCGCGCGGCGAGAGCACATGGATGCGCGGCAATATGTTCTACGGCAAGCGCAGCATGTTCACGCCCGAGTTCATGGACTGGTTCGAGGCGCTGCGCCTGCCGCCCTATCATCTGGAAAAGCGCGACGGGCAATACGAGCTGACATTCGAGGGCAAATGGCCAGAGGTCATGCTGTGGGAAATTCCGGCGCTGGCGGTCTTGATGGAATTGCGCTCGCGGGCCGTGCTGCACCACCTCAAGAAATTCGAACTTCAGGTGCTCTATGCCCGCGCCATGACAAAGCTGTGGGAAAAGGTCGAACGCCTGCGCCCGATAGAGGGGCTGCGCATCGCCGATTTCGGCACAAGGCGGCGCCATTCGTTCCTGTGGCAGGATTGGTGCGTGCAGGCCATGAGCGAGCGTTTGGGCGACCGCTTTGTCGGCACGTCGAACTGTCTCATTGCCAAGAACCGTGATCTTGAGGCGATCGGCACCAATGCCCATGAATTGCCCATGGTCTATGCCGCCCTGGCGGAGGATGACGCAAGCCTTGCGCGCGCACCCTATGAGGTGCTGTCGGACTGGCACGACGAACATGACGGCAACCTCCGCATCATCCTGCCCGATACCTATGGCACCAAGGGTTTTCTCGACAATGCCCCCGACTGGCTGGCGGGGTGGACCGGCATCCGCATCGATTCAGGCGCGCCCGAGCAAGGGGCGGAAACCGCAATCAACTGGTGGATATCGCGCGGCGAAGACCCACGGGAAAAGATGGTGATCTTTTCCGACGGGCTGGATGTGGACCGCATCATCGCGCTGCATGAACGGTTTTCGGGGCGCGTGCGTTGCTCTTTTGGCTGGGGTACGCTCTTGACCAACGATTTCCGGGGGCTGACGCCCAATGATGCGCTGGCCCCGTTTTCGCTGGTATGCAAGGCGGTGGCAGCCAATGGGCGGCCCACGGTCAAGCTGTCGGACAACCCGCGCAAGGCGATGGGCCCGGCGGATCAGATTGCCCGCTACCGGCGTGTCTTTAGCGTGGGCGCGCAGGAAGAGTTCGAAGTCGTGGTCTGAGACGCAAAGGGCACGACCCCCGTTTGGGGGCTACGACCCGAGCCGCGCGCCCGTGGCCCGGTCAAAAAGGTGCATATTGGCGGGCGCAATGCTCAGGCGCAGGGTCGCGCCACCATGTGCCACCGCATGCACCCCCGGCAGGCTGGCGGTAAAACCTTGGCCCGTGTCCAGTTTGCCATGCAGAAGCGTGTTTGCCCCCAAAGGCTCGGCAAGCAGCACCTGCATCGCAATCGGGCCCTCAGGATCAGGCGTCAGATGCTCGGGACGCAGCCCGAGCATGACCGGGCCACTATGGCCCGTGGGATTGGGCAGGCGCATATCGCCAAGACAGAGCGCGCCCGCACGCCCCTCCACCTCCAGCACATTCATCGAAGGGCTGCCGATGAACTGCGCGGCAAACAGCGTGGCGGGGCGTTCATAGACATCCAGGGGCGTGCCGATCTGTTCGGCGCGCCCTGCGTTCATCACGATCATGCGGTCGGCCATGGTCATCGCCTCGACCTGATCATGGGTGACATAGAGCGATGTGATGCCCAGCTTGGCTTGCAACTCGCGGATTTCCAGCCGCATCTGCACCCGCAGCTTGGCGTCAAGATTCGAGAGCGGTTCGTCAAACAGAAACACCGACGGCGCGCGCACGATGGCGCGGCCCATGGCGACACGCTGGCGTTGCCCGCCCGAAAGCTGCCGGGGTTTGCGATCCAGCAATTCGGTCAGTTGCAGGAGTTTGGCGGCGTCCTGCACCTTGGCGGCAATCTCTGCCTTGGGCAGGCCCGCGATCTTGAGGCCATAGCCCATGTTCTGCGCCACGCTCATATGCGGATAGAGCGCGTAATTCTGGAATACCATGGCGATATCGCGCTCCATCGGTTCCAGATCATTGGCGCGGCGGTCGCCGATGCGCAATTCCCCCTCGCTGATCGTCTCGAGCCCCGCCACCATGCGCAGGAGGGTGGATTTGCCACAGCCTGACGGGCCGACGATGACGATGAATTCCCCATCCGCCACGTCAAGGCTGACGCCCTGAATGACCTCGGTCGGGCCAAAGCGTTTCTTGATATTGTCGAGGGTCACGGTTGCCATTGGGTCTATTTCTCGCTGTCCACGAGACCGCGGATAAAGAGTTTCTGCATCGAGATGACCACCACCACCGGCGGGATCATCGCAAGGATCGAGGTGGCCATGATCACCGGCCAATCGGCCACGTCATCACCCGATGGAAACATCTGGCGGATGCCCATCACGATCGTGTTCATCGACGGGTCCGTGGTGATCAGGAGCGGCCAGAGATACTGATTCCAGCCATAGATAAACAGGATCACAAAGAGCGCCGCGATATTGGTGCGGCTCATCGGCAGCAGGATGTCCCAAAAGAACTGCATCGGGCTGGCCCCGTCCACGCGCGCCGCCTCGGCCAATTCATCGGGGATGGTCAAAAAGAACTGGCGAAAGAGAAACGTCGCGGTCGCCGAGGCCACGAGTGGAAAAATCAGCCCCTGATAGCTGTTGAGCATGCCAAAGCCGGCGATCACCTCATAGGTGGGCACGATGCGCACCTCGACAGGCAGCATCAGCGTGAGAAAGATCAACCAGAAGAACATGTTGCGCGCGGGAAAGCGGAAATAGACGATGGCAAAGGCCGAGGTGAGTGAGATGATGATCTTGCCCACGGCGATCCCCACCGCCATGATCAGCGAATTGCCCAGCATGGTCAGCACCGGCACATTGACGCCCGAAAAGAGCGCGGCGGTGTAATTCTTGATCAGTTGATCCCCCGGCCATAGCGGCATCGGCGGACGCACGATTTCGGGCTGCGTGACGGTCGAGGCCACGAAGGCCAGCCAGATCGGGAAGAAGATCACCAGAACTCCCGCAATCATCCCCAGATGCGTGAGCCAGAGGCCAAAGCCACGCCGCTCCACCATGCCTGTGATCTCGCGCGCCATCAGTAATGCACCCGTTTCTCGATATACTTGAACTGTAGCACCGTGAGCAGCCCCACAACCAGCAGCAGGATCACCGATTGCGCGGCGGAAGAGCCGAGATCCTGACTGACGAAACCGTCGGAAAAGACCTTGTAGACGAGGATGGTGGTGGATTGTTGCGGCCCACCAGCGGTGATGGTGTGGATCACGCCGAAGGTCTCGAAAAAGGCATAGACGATATTGACCACCAAGAGAAAGAAGGTGGTGGGCGACAAGAGCGGCAGCACGATGGTAAAGAACCGCCGCCAGAACCGCGCGCCGTCGATAGCGGCGGCCTCGATGATCGAGCGGGGCACGGCCTGAAGCGCGGCAAAGAAGAACAGGAAGTTGTAGCTGATCCTGCCCCAGGCAGAGGCGGCGACCACAAGCCCCATCGCCTCGGTCCCGTTCAGCACATGGTTCCAGTCATAGCCCAATTGCCCCAGATACCACGACACCACGCCCACGCGGGTGTTGAACATGAACATCCATAGCACCCCCGCGATGGCCGGGGCCACGGCATAGGGCCAGATCAGCAGCGTGCGGTAGGTGCCGGCCGATTTCACCAGCCGGTCGGCCATCACCGCCAGAAACAGCGCCGGGACCATCGACCCCAACGTGACCAACGTCGAAAAGATCGCCGTGGTGACGAACGAGGCGCGGTAATAGCGATCCCCGAGCAGATATTCGAAATTCCCCAGCCCCACGAATTGCGACGACAGACCAAAGGGATCGGCAATGAAGAGGGATTGCCACACCGCCTGCCCTGCGGGATAGAAGAAGAACACCGCAGAGATCAGCACCTGCGGGGCAATCAGACAGAGCGGCAGAAACCAGCCCTTGAAGGTGACGCGCTTTTCCATGCGTGGTCAGGGGCCGGTTGCCCGGCCCCGCCCCGGATCAGCGATTGGCTTGTTCAAAGCGGCGCAAGAGCTGGTTGCCGCGCTCTACCGCCGTATCCAGCGCCGCCTGCGCGTCCTTGTCGCCGGACCAGACCGCCTCAAGCTCTTCGTCGATGATAGCGCGGATCTGGTCAAAGGACCCAAGCCGCAGACCCTTGGAATTCTCGGTCGGTTCCTTGCTGGTCATCTGGGTCACGGCAATATCGGTGCCGGGGTTGGCCTCATAGAAACCGGCTGCGCGCGTCACTTCGGATGCGGCAGAGGTGATGGGCAGATAGCCGGTGTTCTGGTGCCATTGCGCCTGCACCTCGGGCGAGGAGAGGTAGTTGAGGAAGGCAGCGGTGGCTTTGTATTCCTCGGGCTCATGCCCCTCTAGCACCCAAAGCGAGGCCCCGCCGATGATGGTGTTCTGCGGCGCACCCTCGACCCCGTCCCAATAGGGCAAGGGGCGGATCTGGAAATCGAACTGTGCCTCGGCCTTGACACCGGCATAGCCTGCCGAGCTTTCGGTAAAGAGGGCGCAGGTGCCGGCGCGGAAATTGGCGCCCGCCTCGTTGCGGCGACCGGCGTAGATGAATTTGCCGTCCTTCGCCCATTCCCCCAGCTTTGAAATGTGCTGCACCTGAAGCGGCCCGTTGAACACCAGTTCGGTATCCAGGCCGCCAAAACCATTCTCTTGCGTGGCAAAAGGCACATTGTGATAGGCCGAGAAACTCTCGAGATGCACCCAGCTCTGCCAGGACGTGGTATAGGGGCAGCTATGGCCCGCCTCCTTGAGCTGACCCAGCACCGCATCGACATTCTGCCAGGTTCTGAGGTCTGTGTCAGGGTCGATCCCCGCCCCCGCCAGCGCGTCGCGGTTCACATAGAGAACCTGCGTCGAGGAGTTGTAGGGCAGCGAGAGCATTTGCCCTTCGGCGGTGGTGTAATAGCCGGTGACAGCAGAGAGATAGGCCGCGGGATCGAACGGCAGGCCCGACTCGGCCATCACCTCGTAAACCGGCTTGATCGCGCCTTTGGCGGCCATCATGCTGGCGGTGCCCACCTCGAACACCTGGAGGATATGCGGCTGTTCGCCCGCGCGGAACGCGGCGATCCCGGCATTGAGCGCCTCGGAATAATTGCCCTTGGGGGTGGCTGTGACATTGTAATCGTCCTGACCGGCGTTGAATCCCGCGACTTGTGCATCCAGTAATTCGGCCAGCCGCCCGGTAAAGGCGTGCCAGAATTGAATCTCGGTCTGTGCGGCGGCGGCGAGCGGCGCAAGCGCCGTGGTGGCGGCAAGCATGGCGCCAAAAGCGAATTTAGACATCTTGTTCTCCCTGTGAAACGCGTGCCCGGATCATCCCGTCCAGCCGCATCTTGCGCCGCCAAGCTACACCTAAAAAGAGAACAGGCAACCGTAGTTACGGCTGCCTGTGCAAATTTCACCAAACTGTTATGAAGCGGATCAGCCCAGGGTGCTGGGGGTCACCAGCCCCTGTTCGCGTGCGAGCTTGGCCGCGACAGAGGCCACAGCGAGATCCTGAAGCCCAACGCCGGTGCCGTCAAAGAGGGTGATTTCCGTCTCCGATACACGCCCCGCGTGGGCGCCGTTGATGACGGCGCCAATGGGGGTAATGTCTGCTTCGGCAATCAGACCCTTGCTCACCGCGTGCTGTGCTTCGCCGATGGTGATCGACTGCGCGATCTCGTCGGCAAAGACCGTGGCACGGGTAAACAGCGCCGGGTCCAC
>JBLRXE010000017.1:0-16458 GCA_047920895.1 Roseovarius sp. | reverse complement strand
CCGGCAGTTTGACATCACCCTCACGGGCCAGACCACCAACGGCTTCACCGCGCAATTGTCTGGCATCGCCACCAAAGAGGCCGCCGACGCGCTGCGCGGCACCCGACTCTATGCCCCGCGCGGGCAATTGCCCAATCTGCCGGATGACGAGTTCTATCACGCTGACCTCATTGGGCTTGAGGTATTCGACACCGGCGGTGTGCTGCTGGGGCGGGTCAAGGCAGTCCTCAACCATGGCGCGTCCGACATTCTGGAAATCCACGCGCCGGGCCTCTCTTCCACGATCCTGTTGCCTTTTACCACAGAGGCGGTGCCGACCGTCGATCTGGCCTCGGGGCGCATCATCGCCGATCCGCCCGACGGCCTGACATGAGCGATACGCCCCGCTCGCATGGGCGCAAATCCATCCGCGCCACCATGACCCCGCGCGAATTGATCACGCCCACGCCGGAACTGGCGGGCGTCTGGACGGCGCGGGTGATCACCCTGCTGCCGCAAGCATTTCCGGGCGTTCTTGGCGAGAGCCTGACGGGGCGCGCCCTGCAAAACGGGCTTTGGGCACTCGATGCCATCGACCTGCGCCCCTACGGCGAGGGGCGGCATCGCAATGTCGATGACACCCCGGCTGGCGGTGGGGCCGGCATGGTGCTTCGGGCCGACGTCATGGGCCGCGCGATTGACGAGGCGTTGGCAGGCACCCCGCCCGGCTGGCCGCTGATCTACCTTAGCCCGCGCGGGCGGCGGTTCGATCAGGCCATGGCGCAGGACTTGTCGCAACGCCCCGGTGTGACGCTCATCTGTGGCCGGTTCGAGGGACTCGATGAGCGCGTGATCGAGCATTACGGCATCCAAGAGGTGTCGATGGGCGATTTCGTGATGACCGGAGGCGAGATTGCAGCGCAAGCGATGATCGACGCCACCGTGCGCCTCTTGCCTGGCGTGCTGGGCAATGCCGAGAGCACAGCCGATGAAAGCCATTCCAACGGCTTGCTGGAGCATCCGCAGTATACCCGCCCTGCCGAATGGAGGGGCCGCCCGATCCCCGAGGTTCTGACCTCTGGCGATCACGCAAAGGTCGCGGCATGGCGGCGCGAGATGTCCGAACGCCTGACCGCCGAACGGCGCCCCGATCTTTGGGAAAAACACCTCAGCAGCCATCCTGACAAGGCTTGATCCGCCCCACGCTTGCGCCTATACACCGCCTTGCTTGGAATCGCTTGGCGGCTCCGGGCCTGTTTGTTTTAGGCTAAAGTGCCCGCCAGACTTTCTTCGGTCGCCTGCGGCAGCCCCGGCAAACGGATCACAGACAAGGACGACCTGATCTCTGGCGGGCGCATCTGCGGACCCGGAAGAAGACCAAGAGCTCTGAGGACGCGAGACATCCTTGCGGAAAAAACCGCAGGCAAATCAGGAGAGAGGCGATGGATATTATCGCTCAGTTGGAGGCGGAACAGATCGCCGCCCTCGGGAAGACCATTCCCGATTTCAAGGCCGGCGACACGATCCGCGTCGGTTACAAAGTGACCGAAGGCACCCGCAGCCGCGTGCAGAACTTTGAAGGTGTGTGCATCAGCCGCAAGAACGGCAAGGGCATCGCCGGGTCGTTCACAGTCCGCAAGATTTCCTTTGGCGAAGGTGTGGAGCGTATGTTCCCGCTCTATTCGACCAATATCGACAGCATCGAGGTTGTGCGCCGTGGTCGCGTGCGCCGCGCCAAGCTGTATTACCTGCGCTCGCGTCGCGGCAAATCCGCCCGTATCGCCGAGGACACCAATTACAAGGCCCTCTCGGGCACTTCTGCGTAAGGATTGGTACGATGAAAAAAGACATCCACCCCGATTACCACGTCATCGACGTCAAGATGACCGACGGCACCATCATTCAGATGCGCTCGACCTATGGCAAAGAGGGCGACACGCTATCGCTCGACATCGATCCTTCGGTGCACCCCGCATGGACCGGCGGCAGTTCGCGCCTGATGGATGCCGGTGGCCGCGTGTCCAAGTTCAAGAACAAATACGCCGGTCTCGGGTTCTGAACCCTGTTTCCGGACGGATACAACAAACGCCGCCCCTCAGGGCGGCGTTTTGCATAGGACGCAGGCACAGCTTTACTTTTTGGTAGGGATTGGGGTATAAACAGGACATCCGAAAATCGGTTTTCAGTGTCCTCACCGAAAACGTGACCCTGCGGAGTTGCTGCTCCGCAGGGTCTTTTCTTTCAAGGGCTTAGAGCCCCATCAAGAGCCGGATGATCCCAACGAGCAGCGTCCCCGCCGCGAGTAAAACCATCCACTTCCGAAATTCGGTTTCTCTCAGTTTCCTCACCCCCTTGCGCTGCAATGGGTTGCAGCAAAACTACACCACCGAGTTGGCGTGAAGGAAAGGTTAAAATTTCTGATAAATGCGACGAAATAAGTGCCCATTCGGCCCCCGCCCTTGCACCTGTGCCGCAACCGGATAAAACGGACGCAAACGAGGCAGAGGGCGCTAAATGGCGACGGCACTGATCATACTGGCGGCAGGGCAGGGGACGCGGATGAATTCCGATCTGCCAAAAGTGCTACACCCGATCGGCGGCGCGCCGATGCTGGGGCACGCGATGCAGGCGGGCGCATCGCTGGACCCTGATCAGGTGATCGTGGTCGCCGGGCACGGGGCCGAAGCCGTGCGCGCTGCCGTCCTTGAGCTTGACGAGACCGCCGAGGTCGTGATCCAGTCGGAGCAACTGGGCACCGCCCATGCCGTAGCACAAGCTGCGCCAAGGCTGGCGGGCTATGGGGGCGATGCGCTTGTTCTTTATGGCGACACACCCTTTATTCAGCCCGAAACGCTAGAACGGATGCAGGCCGCGCGCGGGGCGCATGACATCGTGGTGCTTGGGTTCGAGGCCGCCGATCCTGGCCGCTATGGGCGGCTATTGACCCAAGGCAATGACCTGCTGCGGATTGTGGAATTCAAGGATGCGACCGAGGCGGAGCGTGCCGTGACGCTCTGCAATAGTGGCGTGGTTTTGGCACCTGCGGCTTTGCTTTTCGACCTCATCGCAGAGGTCGGCAATGTCAATGCGGCGGGCGAATATTACCTGACAGACATCGTGGGCCTCGCACGGGCGCGGGAACTGTCGGCCACCGCCGTCACCTGCGCCGAAGCCGAGACCATGGGGATCAATTCGCGGGCCGAACTGGCGAAGGCAGAGGCCGCGTTTCAGACCCGCAAACGGGCCGAGGCGCTGGAAACCGGCGTGACGCTTGTCGCGCCGGAAACGGTGCAGTTCGCCTATGACACATGGTTGGGCCGCGATAGTCTGGTGGAGCCTTATGTGGTCTTTGGCCCCGGTGTCACGGTTGAGACGGGGGCGCATATTCGCGCTTTTTCGCATCTCGAGGGCTGTCATGTGGCGCGCGGCGCGGTGGTTGGCCCCTATGCCCGTTTGCGTCCCGGCACCGAATTGGCCGAACACGCGCGCATCGGCAATTTCGTCGAGGTCAAGAACGCGCTGATCGGCGAGGGGGCCAAGGTCAACCATCTGAGCTATATCGGCGATGCGCGCGTCGGCGATGAGAGCAATATCGGCGCGGGCACCATCACCTGCAATTACGATGGTGTCAGCAAACATGAGACGGTGATCGGCGCGCGGGTTTTCGTTGGCTCGAATACCATGCTGGTTGCGCCCGTGACACTCGGCGATGGGGCGATGACCGCCTCGGGATCGGTGATCACCCGCGATGTGGCCCCGGATGCGTTGGCAATTGCACGCGCACCGCAGGTGGACATGCCGGGACGCGCGCGCAAGCTCTTCGATCTGTTGAGGGCCCGTGCCGGGAAACGCGAAAAAGGAGCAATTTGATGTGTGGGATTGTCGGGGTCCTGGGGGATCACGAGGCGGCGCCGCTGCTGGTTGAGGCGCTCAAGCGGCTGGAATATCGCGGATACGACAGCGCCGGGATCGCCACGATCAACGAGGGCCGTCTGGACCGCCGCCGCGCGGTGGGCAAGCTGGTTAATCTGGCCGACCTGCTGGTGCATCATCCGCTGGCGGGCAAGTCAGGCATTGGTCACACCCGCTGGGCCACCCATGGCGCGGCAACCGAAACCAACGCCCACCCGCACCGCTCTGGCCCGGTGGCCGTGGTGCACAATGGCATCATCGAGAATTTCCGCGCGCTGCGGTCGGAATTGGCCGCCAACGGCATCGCCCACGAGACCGAGACCGACACAGAGACAGTGGCACTTTTGGCGCATCACTACATGCAGCGCGGTATGGGCCCGGTCGAGGCCGCACACGCCACCATCGCCCGGCTCGAGGGGGCCTATGCGCTGTGTTTCCTGTTCGAGGGCGAGGCCGATCTGTTGGTCGCGGCGCGGCGTGGCAGCCCACTGGCGGTGGGCCATGGCACGGGCGAGATGTTTGTAGGCTCAGACGCGATTGCTCTGGCACCGATGACCGATCGGATCACCTATCTTGAAGAGGGCGACATCGCGGTGGTGACGCGCCAGACTCTCGTGATCACCGATGCCAATGGCCAGTTGGCCAATCGCCCGATCAGGACTATCGAGATCGAAACCACCCGCGTGGACAAGGCCGGGCACCGGCATTTCATGGCCAAGGAAATCGCCGAGCAACCCTCGGTGATCGGTGCCGCACTCGGGCATTACCTGAGCAGCGATGGCACCGGCCTGACCCTGCCCCAAGGCGTGCCGGATTTCGCAGAGGTCGAGCGGATGACGCTGGTTGCCTGTGGCACCGCCTATTACGCCTGTCTCACCGCGAAATACTGGTTCGAGCAATTGGCGCGCCTGCCGGTCGAGGTGGATATTGCGTCGGAGTTTCGCTATCGCGAGCCGCCGGTCAGCCCCGGCACGGTAGCTCTCTTTGTCAGCCAGTCAGGCGAGACCGCCGATACGCTGGCGGCGCTTCGTTATATGCAGGGGCGCGCGGCGCAGCTCTTGTCAGTGGTCAATGTGCCCGAGAGTTCCATCGCCCGCGAGAGCGATCTGGCGCTGCCGATCCATGCCGGGACCGAGATCGGCGTGGCCTCGACCAAGGCCTTCACCTGTCAGTTGACCGTGCTCTTTCTGTTGGCGCTCAAGGCGGCGCAGGATCGCGGCCACATGAACCCGGAGCGTCTAGCCGATCTCTTGTCCGGGCTGCGCGCCCTACCGGCCGCACTCAACACCGCGATGGAGTGTAACGACCAGATCAGAGCCATCGCACGCCAGCTTGCGACCGCCCCCAGTGCGATCTTCCTCGGGCGCGGCCTGATGTATCCACTGGCGCTGGAAGGAGCGCTGAAACTCAAGGAAATCAGCTATATCCATGCAGAGGCCTATGCCTCGGGCGAATTGAAGCATGGCCCCATCGCGCTGATAGACGAGACGATGCCCGTGATCGTGATGGCCCCCTGCGATGCCCTCTTTGAGAAGACCGTCTCGAATATGCAGGAAGTCATGGCGCGCGGCGGGCGTATTCTTCTTATTTCGGATGCGCAGGGCATTGCCAGGGCCAGAGATGGCGTCTGGCAGACCATCACCGTGCCCGAAACCGATCCCGCACTTGCACCGATCCTCTACGCCTTGCCCGCACAGCTCATCGCCTATCACACCGCGATCGCCAAAGGCACGGACGTTGACCAACCCAGAAACCTGGCCAAGTCCGTGACCGTGGAATGACACAAGGAGCGGCGCGCAGCTTGCCTTGGCGACGTGGCTCCGCTAGACGACAGAAGTAATTTCGGTCACTCAGGACATGATGACGCCGCGTATTTTTATCATAATGGCCGTGTTTCGGCCAGAACCTCAGTATCTGGCAGCGCAAATCCGGTCGCTTGCGGATCAGACCCATGCCAACCGCCATCTGGTGGCGGTGATCGCGGATACCTGTTCCGGTGAATTGGTCAAAGAAACGGCGACGGCGGCGGGCCTGCCCCTGACGCTTGTTCCGTGCGACGTCCCACTCGATGCCGTGCGCGCCTTTGAGGCAGGGCTGAGCGAGGCGCTGCGCCGGATCGACGCCGAAGAGCTGCGCGAGGATGAAGCCCTCATCGCGCTCTGCGATCAGGATGATATCTGGCATGCGGATCGTCTCGAACGCGGGGTGGCGGCGCTGGCGGCAAGCGGTGCCGATCTTGTGCACAGCGATGCGCGCCTTGTCGGACCGGATGGCACAACCGTGCTGCATCGCTCGATGTTCGCCTTTGAGCGGCGCAAGAAAGCCCCCGGCCTGCGCGGCCTGCTCTATCGCAATAACATCACCGGCATGACCACGCTGATGCGGCCCCGGCTGGTGCGGCTGGCGCTGCCATTCCCGCCACAAAGCGGGGTGCATTTTTACCATGACCTCTGGCTTGGCCTGTTGGCATCGGCGACGGGTGGGGTGCATCTGATCGACGCGGCCCTGGTCGATTACCGCCAGCACCAGAGCAACGTGATGGGCGCCATCGACCGCAGCCGCGGCAGGGCCCCGCGTTGGAAGCGCCCTGATGCCATGTGGATGCGCAAGGAGGCCACGGCCTATGCGCTGGCGCGATACCTTGGGCAATCGACCTATAACCGCCTGAGCGATGCCACCGCTGACGGTCTCTTGAAACATGGCGAAGCCAAAACTGCGCCACTGCGCCCCTATCTGCGGCGGATGCGCGGCATGGGCACACATCTGCGCGATGCGTTTGGCCTGAGCATACGCGGTCATGCAGGGCTGGCACGGATCGCGGCAGGATTTGTAATTGTCAGCGCCGGGCGCACGGTCTGGACTCTGCGAGAAGCGTTTGGGCCCGGTCTGAAGGCCGCCACAGACGAATTCGACACGCGGCTTTATTCGCTCTCACCCGGCATGCCGCCACGCGCGCCACATAACCTGCCAACTCCGGCAAAGCCGCCAGTCCAGCACGAAAGCATTGTCGATCTGCGCAAAGAACCACGCTTTGTGCCAGAGTTAACGGCACCCCATGCCGCGCTCAACATCCTTGTGCCAACTCTCAATCCGACCGAGATCTTTGCCGGGATCGCCACCGCTCTGGACATTGGCCTTGGACTTGCGGCACGGGGCTATCCTGTGCGCTTTATCGCCACCGATCTGCCAATGTCCTCTCCGGGCACGTCGCGCAGCTTTGTGCTGGGGCGCCTTGGACCGGAACAGGACCGAGAAACAGCGGCCGATCGCATAAGCCTATATTGCGGCGTGCAGAGCAAGACACTGGCGCTCCATGCTGGGGACTTGTTCTTGGCCACGGCCTGGTGGAGCGCGCATGTTGCGGATAAGCTAATCCGGCGGCATGAAATGGCACAGAAGCGATTTTACTATCTCATTCAGGATTACGAACCGCATTTCTACGCCTGGGGTCCGGAATTCGCCGATGCCATGGCCAGCTATCACTTTGATTTTGAACCGGTGTTCAACACCACCCTGTTGCGCGACTGGTTTGCCGATCAGGGGTTCAGGTTTGCCGCCGGGGATGTTCTGGCCTTTCACCCATCCATCGACATCACCCGCTACAACCGTGTCACACGCAAGGCGGCAGGCGAGGGGCCTCGTCGTCTTGCGCTCTATGGGCGTCCCGATGTGCCGCGCAACATGTATGCCACGGCAATCGAGGCGCTCGCACGATTTGTCGAGAAGGAGAGCCTGACACCTGAGGATATCGAGCTGGTATCCATCGGCCAGAACCACGGCGATGTCGCCCTGCCGGGGGGCCTTATGCTGCGAAGCCTCGGCAAGCTGGCCTGGGAAGATTATCCCGACTATCTCGGCACCGTCGATCTGGGTCTGTCGCTGATGTATTCCCCGCATCCCAGCCACCCGCCTCTGGAAATGGCCGCTGCCGGCGTGCGGGTTGTCACCAACGGATTTGGCCCAAAAGACCTGAGCCGGTTGAGCCCCGCTATCCACTCGGTGCCCGCCACGGCACCAGAATTGGCTGATGCACTCGGCGCAGCCTGGCACGCCGCCCCCGTGAGCGAAACCGAACGCAAGATTGACATGCGGGACCTTGGAGATCATCCAGAGGATGTGATCGACACTCTGGCAAAGCGGCTTGTCTCGCGTCTCGAACGGACCTAGAAGCCTGCGCTATGAGCAAAAAGATCATTCTACATATCGGCTCGCCCAAATGTGGCTCGACCTATCTCCAGCGCGTCATGGTTCAGAATTCAAAGACACTTCTGGAGCAAGGGATTCACTATCCTGCACCTGAGGGATCGCATCCGGGGAATGCCGCACATCTGGCTGAGATCACAAAAGAAGAAGTCGAGGTCATGTTCGCGACTGGAGCACAGACCGTGGTGCTCAGTCACGAGGATCTCTATTCGCTCTCAAAGCGTGGGATCGCACTGGCGGAGATCACTGCAAAGGCTGGGATCGCGGTGCAATTGCTCGTTTTCCTGCGGCCGTTCAGTGATTTTGTGTTCGGCGATTACTCGCAATTCATGAAGCAGTATTTCGAGACATTCCTGGCCGAGCGCAAACCCTATGGCGGGCGCGATTTCGAGACCTTCGCCAAGCGGCGGATCGACACGATGAAACCCGCCGCCTATCTGACGAACTGGGGCAAACTGTTTCCCAATCCGCCGCTCATCTTGGACAGCCACCGCAACATCCAGACCGTATTGGACAAGTTGCTGGGGCATCCAGCGGGTATGAACTGGGATGTGCCGCATTACGATACCAATCCCTCGCTGCGGATGCAGGACTGCGACATCATCGCGGCAGCCATGCTGGACCCGGAATGTGCGGAAAAGGATATACGACAGATGTTTCGCACGGCCTTTCACCACACCCAGGAACCGGACATGGGCCGGAGTCACGAGCGCATTACCTGGCTGGAAACGCAGTTTCGCCCGCAGAACGAAGCCTTGCTGGCGCAGTTCGGGTTTGACAACCGGGCCCGCGCACATCGGAATGGCGCAGCCTGAGAGACGCATAGGCGCGTCAGGCAGATTTTGCCTTTTCCGCCTTCATCAAGGCCTGATGGTGCGCAATGGCCTCCTCGACGTCGTCATAAAAGCTGAAGTGCCCGTCCTCAAGAACTCCGGCATGAGAGCAGAGACGTCTCACCTGCCCTAGACCATGCGAGACCATGATGGCCCCGCTGTGCTTCACGCGTTCGGCAAAAAGCATCTCCGACTTTTCACGAAACGAGGCATCCCCGACCGCTGTTACCTCATCCACGAGATAGGTGTCAAAATGGATACCCATCGACACGCCAAAGGCAAGGCGTGATTTCATGCCCGAGGAATAGGTTCTCACCGGCAAGTTGAAATGCTGCCCCAACTCGGCGAAATCCGCGACAAAATCCACAAGCTCTGCGGTGTCGATGCCGTAAACCCGCGCGATGAAGCGGACATTCTGTAGCCCGGTCATCTCGGGATGAAAACTGCCGGCAAAACCCACTGGCCATGAAATGGTGCCTGTGCTGATCACCTCGCCGCTATCGGGGTCCATCGACCCGGACAGCATCTTGAGCAGGCTCGACTTGCCCGCGCCATTGCGTCCAAGAATGGCCACCGCCGTGCGATCTGGGAAAAGTGCCGAAATGTTGTCAGCAACAACCTTGTGCTGCCCGTTGAGCACGAAGGTCTTGCACAGGTTGCGCAACTCGATCATCGGCGCCTCCCCTGCTCAGCGCCTGTCACGCAAGGAGTAATAGATCATCACCATGATCGACCACGACAAGATCAGGAATCCCGAAAGCATCAGCAGCAGAACAACGCGCCGGGGATACTCGGCCGTTTCGGCCAGTGTCGGCGGAATATGCGTGGCAAGATAGCGCGATTGCCGCTGCGCCTCGGCAAAGGCGATGTCGCGCGCGGCCAAGGCCGAAAGATAACTCTTCTCGGCGAATTGCCGTTCAAGCTCGAGGGCCTGGAACTCTTCGATCAGTTCAGAATATTGCTTGACGCCGGACACCCTGCCTGTGCCACCAAAAATCGATCGCTCTTCGTCGATAAGTTTCTGGATCGCCGCGATCTTGCGGTTGGCTTGGGTAACGCGTGGATCATTTTGGTTGGCGTTGTCCAGCAAAAGCTCAAGCTCGATCTGCGCGGCGGCCATCTGGGCGCTGAGCGAATTCAAAAGGCCCATCTGGCCCTGCACATCGGCCGCCGGATCGACAATCTGGGTCCGGTTGCGGAAACTGGTAAGCGACCGATTGGCGAGCTTGAGCCGCTCCTCGGCGCGCACCAGCTCTTCCTCGGCGTAGCGCATGGCGTCCGCCCGGGCGATCGCTGACAGCCGGTTGATCATGTTGCTGCTTTCGGCAAACACCACCTCTGCCACGGCCTTGGCATCCTGCGGATCGAAGGCCAGAACGCGGATCTCCACCAAACCGCTGCTGCGGTCATAGAAAATCTTGACCATGCGCTTCCAGTACCACTGGAATGCCTCGATTCGCGCATCTTCTCCCAACGAGAAAACCGGATCGTCAGGCCGTCGATACATCCGCTCCATGTCGAGCTGCTCGTGGACCGAGCGCACGATCTGCTGGCTCTGGATGAATTCGTACAGAATATCGGTATCCGAGGAACTGGAGCCCGACAATTCGGTAATCCCGCCCAGCAATTCGATGGCAGAGCCGATTTCCTCGGTGCGCACAGAAAAGCCGACGTGGCTCGCGTATTGGTCGCGCGCGATGGCATAGAGATACCAGGCCGATACGACAGCGGGCAGGATCACCCAGAGAACAAAGGTTGAGGCGATCACAATATGCCGCCTGCGCAGGCCCGCAGGCTGTGCGGGCCTGCGCACCAAAGCCTTGGCGGGCGGCGACTGAAACACCTTCGGGCCTGGCCGGGCCTCGGATGCCGCGTTTTTTTCAACGGGCGCCACCACTTGTTCAGCGGAAGAATTGGTCTGGTTCAAGTCGCACTCTTCGGTCTGATGTTGTCCGACATATCTGTAGGATGGGGATTTTCTATCAAAGGACAGGGTGATACACCATCCATCAAGATGACAAATGTGTCCTTTCCCCAAGCCTTGCCGCGCAAGCGCACTGGCACCCTGCAAACCGTGGTCGCGCTGATGCTGCGCGAAATGTCGGCGACCTATGGGCGCTCGGCTCTGGGTTATCTCTGGGCTGTGCTCGAACCCGTTGCGGGTATCATGCTGATGACATTAATCTTTTCACTGGCCTTCAGAAGCCCGAGCCTCGGCACGAGCTTTCCGTTATTCTTTGCGTCTGGCATCTTGCCATTCATGGCCTACATGGACGTCAGCAGCAAGATGTCGCTTGCATTGCGCTTTTCCAAACAATTGTTGTTCTATCCCGGCGTAACCTACACCGATGCGCTCATCGCGCGGTTTCTCCTGAGCGCGATGACAAGCATCATGATCGGTGTGATCCTGTTCCCGATGATCATCATGGTTTATGACCTCAATGTGATCGTTAATGTGGGCGCCATCGCCTTGGGCTATACGGTTGCGTTCGCTCTTGGGATAGGCATTGGCACGATCAATTGCTTTCTACTGTCGGTCTTTCCAATCTGGGAGCGCGCCTGGGCGATCCTGAACCGCCCCCTGTTCATCATTTCCGGCGTTATTTTTCTCTTTGACACCGTACCGCTGCCCTATCGGGACTGGATGTGGTGGAATCCTCTGGTCCATCCTATCGGGTTGGTGCGCAGAGGAATATACAGCACCTATGATGCCAATTATGTCTCGTTGATATATGTATTTGCAGTCTCGGGCGTATCGCTTGCACTCGGGCTGCTGTTGCTGCGCCGGTATCACCGGGATATCATCAATTTCTGATGCGCCTCCCTTGTGAACGTCCGCATGTTCGGCGGACAGGCGCGCGCCGGTGATGTCTATTCCAACATCAAGGCGCCAAAATCCCGCCCCTCGTTGCCAAACCCGGTCCGGCGTTTTAAAACGCCGAGGATGACTTTGGGTAAGGGCGGAGCGCATGGGCTGGCGCGGATATGTTCACGATGAAAGCAGGGCCGTGTTCTTCTGGTCGCAAAAGGCAGCCTGCACCACATTGTTCAACTTTCTGGCCGACAACTTGCCTTCTCGCCCCGACAACAAAATGTATTTTCACATCAACAGCGATCCCTTTCACCGTTGCGCCGATGTCCTCAAGACGGGCAACTATCGTTCCGTGATCCTGATCCGGCATCCGGTGACGCGGATCATCAGCGCCTATTTCAACAAGTTCTGCACCTATCGCGACAAGCGACTGCTTTGCCGTTCGGATCTTGAACCCTTTGCGCAGGATCTCCACGATCTTTATTGCGCGCGAACCGGCGCTGATCCCGACGACAACAGCATGTCTTTCGAGGCGTTTCTGGGCACCGTCGCGCATCTCCATGCGACCCGCCCGCGCCCCGATCACCCGATCAACGGGCATTGGGAAACGCAGGTGCCCGCCTTTTACAAGAAAGTAGGCATTCATTACGATTTCATGGTCCATGTAGAGCGGCTGGATGTGGAACTGTCTCAGGTCGCCCGGAATCTGGGGCTGAAATATACGCCGCGCGTCCTGAACCGCACCCGCCTGCCCAAAACCCCGGTTGCGGGCTATCTGGGGCATCTGTCCGCGCGAGAGGTGAGCGGGCTGAATTTCAACTATGACAATTTCATCACCCCCGCGACGCTTGCCACCATCAGGCATATCTATGAGGTGGATTTCAAGACTCTGGGCTATTCGCCAGATCCGCGGGCAGGATTTGAAGCCACGGGATGGATGCGCCTGCTGAACCGGCATTTTCCCGCCCTTGCACGCCTCACAGGAAAATGAAATCATCAAGCGACAGGCTGTCGGCGTCCACACCTGCAAACAGGATTTCATGGTCCATATGGCGCAGCAGCGCGCCCGCATCGGTATCCTGAATGTCGAGCGCCTGAAAACGGCCTGCGCGCCCCTGTCCTTCGACCCCTGCAAGACGGATGCGGTCTGTTCCAACCGTGAAATCGACGATCACATCGCGCTCACCTGAGATGAATGCGTTGAAGACAAAGACATCGGCCCCTGCCCCGCCGGTCAGCGTATCGTGGCCCGCGCCGCCGTTGAGCGTATCGTGCCCGGGTCCGCCATCCAGCAGGTCATTGCGCCCGCCGCCGGCCAAAAAATCATCACCGCTCCCCCCCAGCAAGGTATCGTTCCCCTCGCCGCCGCCGATCTGATCGTCGCCCGCCCCTCCTATGAGCAAATCGCGCCCCGGACCGCCACCGATGGTATCATCCCCGTCACCGCCGCGCACCGTGTCTTGATCGAAACTGCCCGCGAGAATGTCATTGCCCGCACCACCCTCGAGAAGGTCATTGCCCGGCCCACCGCTCTGCACATCATCACCCTCGCCGCCGAACAGGACATCATCGC
Source organism: Roseovarius sp. (assembly GCA_047920895.1). Taxonomy (GTDB): domain Bacteria; phylum Pseudomonadota; class Alphaproteobacteria; order Rhodobacterales; family Rhodobacteraceae; genus Roseovarius. Next base: position 3,146 of record JBLRXE010000017.1, on the reverse strand, counting down.
CCATACCGCCGCCGATCGTGTCATTCCCCGCCTGCCCGTCGAGCCGATCCGCGCCGGGACCGCCACCGATACGGTCATGACCCGCGCCACCCAAGATCACGTCATCGCCCGGTCCGCCGGCCAGAAGGTCGTTGCCGGCATTGCCAAACAAGGTGTCATTGCCTGCCTTGCCTGCCAGGGTATCGTCCCCGGTTCCCCCCTCAAGGATGTCGTTCCCGTCGCCGCCCTCCAGCAAAACCGAAAGGCCAATTTGAGGCTCAGGGGGCGACGTGACAGGCTGCGGCGGCGGCTGGATCGCCAGAGGCGGCGGCGGTGACGCCACCTGCAATGGCCCGAGCGTCACATCGACATGCGCCAGCAACGGCAAGAGCATGGCAGGCAAATCCGTGATGGCGAAGGCCCCACCCGTCGCATTGCGCAATTCCAGCTCTTCGGCGCCAAAGCGCAGCACTGCTCCCACACTGGTCGGCGTCATGACCAACTGTCCAATGTTACGCAACATCGGCCATAGCGAGAGATCGAGCAGGTCTTCGCCGAGGGTGAAATCGGCGATGACATCGCGCTGCCCGTCCGCCCGGAGGACAAAGACATCCGCCCCCGCGCCGCCGATCAGCGTATCCGCACCCGGACCATCGCTCAGCGTATCCGCACCGTCCCCTCCATCAAGCACACCGCTCCCGCCACTTCGTGACAGCAGATCATTATCCGCCCCGCCCTCGATCCGCGGCGCTTGGCCTCGCAGGATCGTGCCAAGCGGCCCCGGATCAACACGAAAGAGGCTCAACCCCGCCTCGCCTGCCGCCGTCACCAGAATATCGATGCCGCCGGCCCGAACCTGCGCCGCCAGCCCCGAAACGCCATTGAGCGCAAAGGCGGCCTCATCCGCCAGTGTATCAAGATGCAGCAGCCGCCCCTCGACAGTCAGGCGCAACAGGGTCAGCCCCGCATCCCGGCCTGCAACCAGCAAAAATACATGTCCCTCAAGGGTCACCACCTCAAGATGTGTGACCCCGGCAAAACGGGTCGAAAGTCCGTCGATCACATGGTCCGCCACAGCGAGCACCCCCCCGGCGTCGACGCGCAGCACGGTCAGGCTGGAACTGTCCGCCGCAGCCAGAATCAGAAATGATCGCCCGGAAATCTCGGCCGGAACAAGCGCCGTGATCGTCTGCACCGGCAGGCTGTCACCCCGCCCCAGGCTGATAACGGGTTCCAGCCCGCCACCCTCCGTAAGGCGCAGGCCGGTGATGCCCGGCTCTTGGGCAGAGGCGGCAAAGACAAGCACCTCACCGGCGATCTCGATCAGCCCGAGACCCGAGATGGCGCGCAGATAGAGCGTATCATCATCCATCAGCGTCGTGACCGCCTGCACGCTCTGATCTGGGCCAAGGGCAAAGATCGACAGGCCCTGACCATCGGCTGCAGCGGCAATCAGGTAATCCCGGCCGTCGATCCGCGCGCCAAGCAGGGTTGCAGCTTGGGTCTGCACCCCGCCTTGCCCCAGAAACCCCGGCACGCCGTTGCGCAGCCCCGCATCCCAGGCCGCGAACAGATCGCGCAACATCGCAGGCGGCAACGCCCCTTGCATGTCGCCGATCGTGACGGCCATGCGCGGCTCTGCCTCGTGGAACCATGGCGCATCGATCAAGGGACCGGTTGCGCCGACGCGCACCACGCGACTCTGGCCTGCGGCGAAATCAGCCAGCATAAAGCCCCCCTCCGGCAAGGGCATGATCGCCACCACCGCGCGCGCAACCTCGAAATTCGCCGCACGACTCGTCCCGACATGCGTCAGCTTGACCGCCATGTTCATCCACCCGTTTCCCGCGTCCCCACGCGAAGACCAGGGTGACAAGGCAAGACTGCCATGCGCTTAACAAATCATGGCAGCCTTGCGGCATTTACCGAAAGTTAAAGGAAAATCGGCTAGGGCCGGTGCGGGCGATCCCTCAGATAAAACTGAAATCGTCCACCGTGATCTGCGCCGCCGTGAGGCCCGCGACGAGGATCAGGTTGCCGTTGACGTTCATCCGTGCGCCCGCGACCGTGTCGGTGGTGTCTTGCACCCGCCGCCGGCAAGATAATCGTGACCGTCACCGCCAATCAGCAAGTCATCACCTTCGAGGCTATCCTTGCCGCCCTGCCCGTTCAGAGTCTCGGCCGCGCCCGTTGTGACGATACGGTTTTGGACGGCATTGCCCAGAACCGTCAGGTCCTCGGGTTTATGCAGGAGGGTCATATCCCAAAGGCCCGTGGGCATGGTATGAACGACCGCCGCCCCAATCAGGCGACCATCTGTTCGGCCTTCTTGAGGTCAACCGAGACAAGCTGGCTCACGCCTTGCTCGGCCATGGTCACGCCAAAGAGCCGGTCCATTCTGCTCATGGTCACGGCGTGGTGGGTGATGATGAGAAAGCGGGTTTCCGTGCGGCGGCACATCTCGTCCAAGAGGTCGCAAAAGCGGGTGACGTTGGCATCGTCAAGGGGTGCATCCACCTCGTCCAGCACACAGATCGGCGCGGGATTGGCGAGGAACACTGCAAAGATCAGCGCGAGCGCGGTCAGGGTCTGTTCGCCCCCCGACAAGAGGCTGAGCGTCGAGAGCTTCTTGCCCGGCGGCTGGCACATGATCTCGAGTCCCGCCTCCAAGGGGTCGTCGCTCTCGACCAGCACGAGACTGGCCTCGCCGCCGCCAAAAAGATGACGAAACAGCAGGCTGAAGTTGGAATTGACCTGCTCAAAGGCGGTCAAGAGCCGCTCGCGCCCTTCGCGGTTGAGGCTGGCAATGCCGCTGCGCAGGGTCTTGATCGCATCTTCCAGATCGGTTTTTTCCTTGATCAGGCTGTCATGCTCGGCCGCGACCTCTTTGGCATCCTCTTCGGCGCGCAGGTTCACGGCCCCCAGTGCGTCACGCTGCCGCTTGAGCCGGTTCACATCCGCCTCGATTGCGTCTGAGGCAGGCATCGTGTCGGGATCGACGGCCAAGCAATGCAAGAGGGCCTCAGGCGTCTGGTCCAGCGTTTCGGTGATCCGCTCGGCAGCATAATCGCGGGTCTCGCGCGCGGCATCAAGCCGTGCCTCAGCGCGGGCGCGCATTTCGCGGGCTTCGGAGGCGAGCCGCTCGGCCTCACGCTCGTCCAAGCTGG
>JBLRXE010000016.1:0-17009 GCA_047920895.1 Roseovarius sp. | reverse complement strand
CGGCCCGCCAGAACTGCGGGACCGCTATGGCGTGTCGTTGCAGATGGTGAACCGCATCCAGAAGGAGCTGGCACAGCATCTGTCAGTCCTTTGCCCCAAGTGGAGGGAGATTCATGGAGATTTCTGAGCAAGAATTTCAAGCCGCGACCCTTCGTGGCGAAGAGGTGCGGCGCAGAGGTTATGCCGTTAGGGCCGACTATGACACCCGTCAGAACCGGCTGGTCGTGGACCTCAACACAGGCGTCACGGTCATGGTGCCAGTGCATCTGATCGAGGAGCTGTCAGACGCCACAGCCGACGATCTGACGGAGATCGAGATCAGCCCGGCAGGAACCGCGCTGCACTGGCCCCGTCTGGACGCGGATGTCTACGTGCCAAGCCTGATGCAGGGGATCTACGGCACGAAGCGCTGGATGGCCGCACAGCTCGGCGCTGCCGGAGGCAGCGCCACATCGCCCGCAAAGGCCGCTGCGGCACGGGCAAACGGCGCCAAAGGTGGCAGACCCCGCAAACGGAGCACACCTTAGCATCCATGACAGTGATGTTTTTAATCAAGATATAACATAACATATTATGCGCTGCAATTCGCATTCGCGTGTATTGCCCTGCCGACGGCACCAATGTGCCAAGGTGGGTGGTCTTAGAATGTGACCACCTCACTATGCCACGGGGGCAACTTTTGGGTTATAGCGCTCGTGGGTAATACTGGCGTGCGAGCCATGCACACAGCCCGTCAAGCCCCGGAAAGAGCACCCTCTCGCTGATGTTCGACTGATCAAGTTTGTCGCGAATTTCCCATTTCAGTTGGGCCGGGACGACCACCTTGCGCCAAAGGTTGACGTTCTTGGACAGCCAAGGATCGATGGAATCGCTATCTCCGATGCCGACGGAGAAGCAGGCGTATTGATTGACAAACCGGGAACTGATCGAAGGCGGTTCGAAGAACAGGACTTGCCCACGGTTGCGGGGATCGGGATTGCTGAGGTCATCAAGCGATGGAATCACTTCCGACAGCATCTCATCAGTATACACAAAGGCTCCTTGCCGCCGTAGCGGATTCTTGAGATTTTCCGGCAGAAGATCGTGCGCGCCGTGATAGTCGACCATCCAGATGGCGCCATCGCAATCCATATCGGCGAGGTCGCAACAAGCGAAATGAGCGGCAGTGAGCGGCGAGTAGGTCCAATCCAGCAAGCGCGTCGGTAGGCCGTGATGCTGCGCCAAGGCAATCCAGTGCCAGAAATTCTCCGGCCGGTCTTCATTGTGACTGAGATGAGAACGCGCGTACTTCTTGAAGTTGCGCAGCAGATGGCGTTCGAGCCCCTTCTGCCGACCGCCCGCGCGTGCCAGTCCGGGCACCAGCGGGTAATCAGTGCGCGAATGTCCCCGGAACAGAAAATGCGACCGATGCCGCATAATCCGGGGAATCCAGGAATCCTCGTGCAAGGCTTCCTGAAGGTGCATCCACGAGGTCGCGCGTATGACTCGGCCAGAAACCGTGCCAGTTGTCTCGGGACTCGACGTTCGCAATAGCGATTTCACCATGTTCATGTTCCTTTGCGATAACCGTTTGTTCTGCTCCACGTGACAGTCAGACAGATGGCGGGCACGATCATTTTACACCATGACAAAAAAGTTGACATTTCATCACAGTATGTTTGTATGCTAACAAAGAAAAATGAAATCCGACAGAAACAAACAACAGGAGAGAAAGCAATGGGGAAGGCCAGAAACATCGCATTGATTGCAATCGCGATAAGCTCCACCACCTTTGCGCAGCCAGTTGCGGCCAACATGAACATCACGCTCTGCGGCGGAAGCCCGGGCGGGCTATGGTCACTGCTCGGGGCCGGGATCGACAATGCCGTTCGCCGTGTCGAGCCTGGCTCGACCGTAACTTACCAGACATCGAGCGGAGGCTTTGCTAACATCGTGCAGTTGGCGCAGGGCAAATGCGACTTGGCGATTGTCCATATTGGAGAGGTTCTGATCGCTGCCCGTGGTGAAGAGCCGTTCAAGGAACAGACAGGCGGCATCGCCGCCGTGTCCCTGCTCTATGACTGGGCGCCGATGCAATGGGTAATCGACAAGGGTTACGCTACACGGAACAACCTGCATTCGATTGCCGATCTCGCCCAGTCTGGGGACAAGTTCAATCTTGTCGTGAACCGCCGCGGTATTCTGCCCTCGATCCTTGCCGAGAAATCCATGGCAGAGGCCGGCGTAACGTTTGACAGCATCGAGGCGGTGGGGGGGGGCATTCAGTATCAGGGCTCTGGCACCGCGTCGGAAATCATGCAGGACGGGAAGGCCGACGCTTGGGTCAACGCCACCTTTGTTGGCAGTGGAAGCATCAATTCGATTGCGGCAAAGCGCGATGTCACGCTACTCTCGGTGCCTAAAACGGTGATCGAGCATATGCAAGCCACCTACGGCTCCAAGCCCGTGACGATCCCGGCGGGGGCCTATGATTGGCTCGACCGCGACATTCAGACCTTCGGTGCGCAAGCTGCCCTGATCACCGCCGAAAATGCCGATCCGGAGATGGTTAAGCTCGTCGCGCGCGCGATCTTCGAACACATCGAGGAAATCCAAACTGTCCATGCGTCCATGGGAGCGCTCGACGGCAAACTGGCCGCTTCCATCAGCCTGATCGATTACCATCCTGCGGCGACCGAGATTATCTCGAACGCCGGTTACTGAAACTCCCCCAAGGCCTGAAACCCGGTCTGGCCCGGGTTTCAAGGTTGCTCAGTTTCCCGAAGCCATTCAACCGTCAAGGCACCGGCACGTCCATGATCAGCAGCATTTTGTCGATTTTCTTCTCGACCGGTCGCCGTCGCTATGTTCAGGGCTGGTTATTCTGGCCGGTCCGGATCTACACGGCTGCTTTCTCGATCTGGGTTCTGTGGGCGGCGATCATATCCCGGATCGACGCGCTGTCGTTAACGGTGATTTTTCTATGCCTGATCTTTGTTCCGTCCTTTCTTCTCATCGGGGGGTCGGAAAAGGCCGATCCGCACGCGCCATCTTCAGTGGACTGGGTCATGTCTGGCCTTGCAGTGGCTTGCGCAATATATTTCATCGTGAACATCCCCGATACCGCAACGCGGATCAGCCTTTTTGACTCCTTGCGCCTAGATCAATTCGTGATGGCGGGCACGCTGATCATACTCACGCTCGAAATCACGCGCCGAACGGTCGGCGTATTTCTTCTAATTCTGGTGCTCTCCTTCATCATCTACAATCTCTTCGGGCATCTGATCCGGGGGCAACTAGGACACGGGTACATTTCTCTTGAGCATTTCATCGATATAAATGTCTACACGACGGATGGCCTCTTCGGCATTCCTGTCCGCGTTGCCGCGACCTATGCCTTTCTCTTCGTGATGTTCGGCACGTTTCTGGAAAAGGCCAAGGGCGGCGAGTTTTTTTTTCGCCTCGCGGCAGCTGTATCGGGACGATCCGTGGGCGGTCCGGCAAAGATTGCAATCACATCCTCGGCGCTCTTCGGCACGATGTCTGGTAGTCCGACCTCGGATGTTGTTGCAACCGGCTCGATCACGATTCCGATGATGAAGCGGCTCGGCTACAGACCGGAGTTTGCCGGCGGGGTTGAAGTATCAGCATCCACGGGAGGCAGTCTCCTGCCTCCGGTTATGGGATCAGCGGCGTTCATCATGGCGGAAGTGACCGGCATTTCCTATGGCGAAATCATGCTTGCCGCACTTTTGCCTGCGGCGCTCTATTACATCGGTATCTACATCCAGATTCATATGCGATCCATCGCGCTCAATCTTGCGCCGCTCGACGAGAGTGAGATGCCCGGCGCGTGGCAGACCTTGCGTGAGGGCTGGCTCTTCCTGCTGCCGCTACTTGGGCTCATAATCATGCTGGTTGCCGGCTACTCACCGACCATGGTAGCCGCATTTAGCGCGCTCGCCGTGTGGCTCGTATCGATGCTGAGGCGCGAGACGCGCATGGGTGTGAAGACGACCATCGAGGCGCTGTCCGATACTGCGATCCGAATGCTGAGCGTGACCGGGGCCTGTGCCGCTGCTGGACTTGTGATCGGTGGAATCACCATGACCGGGCTTGCCGCGAAATTCTCCTTCCTTGCCTTCTCATTTGCGGGTGAGAGTGTGGTGCTTGCCCTGCTCTTGAGCGCGGTTGTTACGATCATTCTCGGCCTTGGCATGCCAACCCCGAGCGCCTATGTGCTGGCAGCCGTCCTAGTTGGCCCGACACTTGTCAACACCTATGGGTTTGAGGCGCTGAACGCGCATTTGTTTCTGCTCTATTTTGCCGTGATGTCGGCGATGACGCCGCCCGTCGCCGTGGCCGCGTACGCAGCCGCGGCAATCGCCATGGCCAATCCGCTACGAATCGCCGTGATCGCCATGCGCCTTTCGATCGTGGCGTTCCTGGTGCCCTTCATGTTCGTGATCAACCCTGAAGTTCTCTCTCCCTTTGCGGGTTTCGGGGCGTTTGGAACTGCCTTGGCGACCGTTCTGGCATGCATCCTAGTCGCGGTGTCCGCCGAGACCGGCTGGCACGGCAAACGTGCGACGGCGCGATGTCTTGCGATGTGGATCGCCGCCGCCGCCCTGACCGTTCCCGATCCAGCCGTCAAGGCCGCAGGAGCGGTGTTGGGCATCGCGCTGCTGATCCGGATCGTTCTGAGGTTTCGCAAGGCGACCCTTGCCTGAAAGACATGCTTGAACGAAATCTTAAATCCGTTTAAACCATTAGTATACTAACAAAAAGGGCGCTAACATGCTGCTTGATCCGAGAAGACTACAGCCGCTGATAGACCTGTGGCTGGACGAGGACGTCAATTACTACGATCTGACGGCCAAGATCATGATCGACGACGACGCGACAGCACGATTCGGGATGAACGCGCGCGAGGATATCGTCCTCTCCGGTCTGCGCATCGCCGAAATGATCTTTCGCAGGATGGACCCCGATTGCCGGTTTGAAACCAGCCACAAGGATGGCGACGCGGTTGCGGCGGGGGAAACCTTCGCCATTGTGTCGGGCAATGCGCAGGCGTTGCTTACCGCCGAACGGGTGGCGCTCAATCTCGTGCAGAGGATGTGCGGCATCGCCGGACTGACGGCGCGCTATGTGAAGCAGATCGAGAGCACCGGTGCCGTGCTTCTGGATTCGCGCAAGACCACGCCGGGCCTGCGCATGATCGAGAAATACGCCGTCGTGTGCGGCGGCGGGCGCAACCATCGTCTCGGGCTCGACAACGGAATCATGCTCAAGGACAACCACATCGCCGTCGCGGGCAGCATCACCTCCGCAGTGAACCGGGCGCGTGCCTACGCGCCAATGTTGACCAAGATTGAGGTGGAATGCGACCGGCTCGATCAAGTCGAAGAGGCTCTGGCCGCTGGCGTGGATGTGATCATGCTCGACAACATGAGCATCGAGGACATGACCACGGCGGTGCGCATGGTGAACAAGCGCATCCCTCTGGAATGTTCAGGCGGCGTACGACTCGACACGATCCGCGCCAAAGCAGAGACCGGGGTGGATTACATCTCGGTCGGCCGCATCACCCAATCGGCTACCTGTGTCGATATCGGTCTCGACGATGTCTGATCCGGATGTCGCACAGGGCGCGCTGTTTCTGATCGTCGGTCCCAGCGGGGTCGGTAAAGATAGCCTCATTGACGGCGCGCGCAAGGCGCTTGCGGGAATGTGCCGTGTGCGCTTTGCGACGCGGGTGATCACCCGTCCGGTCGACGCGGGCGGTGAGGATCATCAAGCCGTGTCCGCAGATGAGTTCGAAACGCTTCGTGCGCAAGGCCATTTCTGGCACCACTGGGATGCCCATGGCCTGAAATACGGAGTCCCGCGTGATGTGGCGGATGACCTCGGAGCGGGGATCAACGTCGTACTCAACACGTCGCGCAACGAGACAAAAGCATTCGCGAAAAAGGCGAGAAACGTTATCGTCATCCATGTCACGGCACCAACTGAAATCGTGGAAAAGCGTCTCCGCACCCGTGCACGCGAGTCCGAGGAAGCGATTGCCCGGCGGCTCGACCGTATAGTCAAAGAGGCTCCGGTTGGAAGGCGCGACATGGAAATCCGCAATGACGGCACGATTGAGGAAGGCGTCGAGGCGCTCGTCAATCTGATCGCGGGATCGAGCCGACTTCACGCGGAGATAGGCCATTTTTCGGCGGAGTTCGGCCCCCGGCCCCTATGCCTAATGCATCGGCGCAATCCGGTCGCGGCACGGGGGCTGGCGGGCTCTCGGCGGGTCGAGTTGTCGTTGGGCGCAAGAACGATCGTGGCTGAACTCGGCTGGACCGAAACCGACACGGTGATCCCTCCTGATCAATGCGCGCTTTCCCCGTCGGCAATGGCCGGGCTTGATGCGCGTGTCGGAGAAACCGTGGCAATCACTCGCTCTCCAACACCTGGAAGCATCGCGGTCCTGCGCAAGAAGATCGCCGGCGACCATCTTGACGCAGATGAAATGATGACCTTCGTCGACGATCTGGTGACCGGGCGTTTCAGCGATGTGGAGATCGCGGGCTTTCTTGTCTCGGCAGCTTCCAACCTGTCCACTGACGAGATCGTGGCCCTGACCCGTGCGCGTGCAGCCTATGTGGACCGGCAACGCTGGAGTGGCTCACCCGTCGTGGACAAGCATTCCATGGGTGGCATCCCCGGCAATCGGATCACCCCTATCGTGATCCCCATCGTGGCAGCCTTTGGTCTGACCATGCCAAAGACATCCTCGCGGGCGATCACGTCCGCGGCGGGCACCGCCGATGTGATGGAGGTGCTCGCCCGCGTCGATCTGGGCTTTGAGGACATGCGCCGGGTCGTCGAGCAAACCGGGGCCTGTATCGCGTGGAACGGACGCCTGACTCATTCTCCCGTCGATGACGTGATGAATTCCATCAACCGGCCGCTCGGCCTAGCTTCAGCACTGTTCGACGTGTCGTCGATCATGTCGAAAAAGCTTGCCGCCGGATCAACCCATGTGCTGATCGACCTGCCGGTGGGTCCGCAGGCCAAGACCCGCACAGCACAAGAGGGCGAAACCCTGCGCAGGCTTTTCGAAGCGGTCGGAGAGGGCGTCGGACTCAAGACCCGTGTCAAAATCGCTGACGGGACAAGGCCCATCGGGCGCGGGATCGGTCCAGTGCTCGAGCTGATGGACGTCCTTGCCGTTCTGGAGAATTCCGCCGACGCCCCGCGTGACCTGCGCAACAAGAGTCTGCAGTATGCGGCCGAGATATTCGAATGGGCTGGCGGTGTCGTCGCTGGCGAGGGCGAGCGGGTCGCGATGGATCTGCTGCGGTCGGGTAAGGCGCTCGACAAGCTACTTGAGATTGCGGAATATCAGACGCCACAAGCGCATAGGTTGTCACCTGGCGCGTTCACATGGGAGTTCGTGGCAGCGCGAGACAGTATCATCGAAAGCCTCGACATCCGTGCGCTCGCCTCGGTCGCCCGCGCCGCCGGGGCCCCTCTCGACAAGACGGCGGGTGTCTATCTTCTGGCCGAGGTCGGCGAGCGGGTAGACCGGGGGCAGCCTCTACTACGCATCCATGCCTCCGGCCGTACCGGGATCGAAGAGGCGAAGGCCCAAACCCGGGCAGGCCGGTCCCTCTACGCATTCACGGAGTAACCGGCCGACACCGATCCGTTATCCGATCACTTGTGGCAGTCGCGTGGCAGGGGGCGTGTTGCGGCTGCGCTCGCTGGTCACAACGCCGTCGATGATCGTCATGCCGATGCCGGGTAGATTGCCCAGTTCGACCGATTCCAGCATCGTCTTGCCCCCCGAATGCTGTGCCTGATCCATAAGAACAAAATCGGCGCACATCCCCACCTCTATCAGGCCGGTATCCAGATCGCGTTCGCGCGCGGTGTTGCCATTGGCAAAGCAGAACGCGATTTCCGCCGGAACATTGCCAAGGCTTGACAGCATCGCCACCATGCGCAAGATGCCCAGGGGTTGAACCCCCGATCCGGCGGGGCCATCGGTGCCCAGGATGATGCGGTTCATCTGTTTAAGTTCGCGCGCGGTGTTCAACGTCAGAAGCGCCGCGCGTTCATTGCCGTTGTGCACAATCTCAAGCCCCTTTGTGCAGCTTTCGCACAGGCAGATGATCTGATCGTCGGGCAGCGCCGAATGGCCGCCGTTGACATGCCCGATCACATCCGCCCCGGTTTCCAACACCATATGGGCGTCGATCAGCCCCGATCCGGGGATGGATGGCCCGCCGGTGTGGATGGTGCTTTGAATGCCGTATTTGCGCGCCCATTCCACCATCTGTTTCGCGGTGCGCCCGTCCTTGACGCTGCCAAGCCCAATTTCGCCCAGCAGTTTCACGCCCGCATCGGCGAGATCCTTGAAATCCTGTTCCACCATGCCGTGTTCGATCACCGGCGCACCCGCGTGCACCTTGACACCCGAGGGGCGGAAGTTTTCATACCAGCGCTGCGAGGCGATCGCCAACGCCTTGAGCCCGACGATATCCTTGGGCCGCCCCGGCATATGCACTTCACCCGCCGAAATCATCGTGGTGACCCCGCCGTGCAGGGTGCTGTCGATCCAGTGCAGTTGCTGTTGCCGGGGCGTGTAATCGCCGATCACCGGGTGCACGTGGCTGTCGATCAGGCCGGGGGCAAGGGTAACGCCGTTGGCGTCGATCACGGTTGTGGCTTCTTCACAATCCAGATCGCTCGCGCGACCCCATTCGGTGATCTTGCCATCAACCGCTATCAGGCAATCGGCGTCGAGAATCGGTTGTTCCATCTTGCCCGACAGCATGAGGCCTATATTGCGGAGGACCAGTTTCTGTTGCGGATTGGACATAGTGGCACCTCTCTCTTTCATTTGAACGCTAACAGAAAATGATCAGCTATCAAGCAGAGTTATTTTGATCCACGCAAAATTCAGCGGCAAGGATGTTGACAGAAATCTTGTTTGTATACTAATAACAATAGGCCGTGAAAACGAGGTTACACATGCCTGACACACTTGCCACGCCCGCCACGGAATTCCCAATCCCTGCCGGCGTGTTCGCTGAAACCGTGACCGCGGTCCAGCACTACACCGACCGGCTGTTCAGGTTCCGAATCACCCGCCCCGGCGCGTTCCGGTTCAGGTCAGGCGAATTCGTGATGATCGGCCTGCCCAACGCGGAAAAGCCGGTGTTTCGCGCCTATTCCATCGCCAGCCCATCCTGGGATGAGGAGATCGAGTTCTTTTCGATCAAGGTGCCCGATGGGCCGCTGACCGAACATCTGCAAAGAATAAAGGTGGGCGACACGATCCTGATGCGGCGCAAGCCAACCGGCACGCTGGTCAATGACGCGCTGCTGCCGGGGAAGCGGCTTTACATGTTTGCCACCGGCACCGGTATCGCGCCGTTCGCCAGCCTGATCCGCGATCCCGAAACCTATGAGAAATTCGAACAGGTCATCCTGTGCCACACCTGTCGTGAGGTGGCGGAACTGACCTATGGCAATGATCTGGTCGCGGCCATTGCCGAGGATCCGCTGATTGGCGAGGTCGCCAATGGCGCGTTGCGCCATTACCCGACCACCACGCGCGAAAAGTATCCGTTCATGGGGCGGCAAACCGATCTGATGGCTTCGGGCAAACTGTTTGCCGATCTCGGCGTGCCGCCGATTTCGCCCGAGACGGATCGCGGCATGATCTGCGGGTCGATGGACATGTTGCGTGACACCAAGGCGGCGCTTGAAAGCTTTGGCCTGATCGAGGGATCAAACAGCGCGCCGGACACGTTCGTGGTGGAAAAGGCCTTTGTCGACTAAAGCCGCCCCTGAAGCGCGCCCGTCATCGACCGGTTCGAAAATTTGGATTTGACAGGGATGGGGGGCAAGGCGTCTTATTCGCGTGCAAATGAAAATTTGGGGGTCAAGTTGAGCTATCTTGCGCCAACATCGCTGGATCAGGCGCTGAGTATTCTCGCGCAGGGTGGGGTCAGTGTGCTGGCCGGGGGCACGGACTGGTTTCCCATACAGGGCGATCTACCGGTGCGGAAAAACATCCTCGATATCTGCCGCTTGCCCGGCTTTCGCGGCATTACCCGGCAGGATCACGGCTGGCGAATCGGCGCGGCGACCCGCTGGGCCGATATCATCCGCGCCGACCTGCCCGCGGCGTTTGACGGGTTGAAGGCTGCGGCACGCGAGGTGGGATCGGTGCAGATCCAGAACGCGGGAACGGTGGCGGGCAATCTGTGCAACGCCTCGCCCGCCGCCGATGGTGTTCCGCCGCTGCTGACGCTGGAGGCACGGGTTGAGCTGGTATCGCAGTCCGGCCTGCGGGAGCTGCCGCTTGATCAGTTTCTCATTGGGGTGCGCAAGACTGCTCTGCGCACGGATGAACTGGTCTCGGCGGTGATGGTGCCCGACACGCCAGAGGGCGCGCAGGGGGCTTTCACGAAACTAGGCGCGCGAAAGTATCTGGTGATTTCCACTGCAATGGTGGCCGGTATCATCGTGCTGCGTGACGGGCGCATCCGGTTGGCGCGGATCGCGGTTGGATCATGTTCACCGGTAGCGCACCGTCTGCCGGGCCTAGAAGCGGCGATCATCGGTCGCCTGCCGGAACAGGCCGTGCAGGACATCAATCCCGACCATCTTGCGGGGCTTTCGCCGATTTCCGATTCGCGTGGATCGGCCGCATACCGGATGGATGCGGTTGCAGAAGCCTGCCGCCGGGTCATCCTTGCAGCATCTATTGAAGGGGTGAAGGCATGATGGACAATCCGGCGTCAAAAATGCTGACCGCCTTTCGCCTGAACGGCAAGATCGTCGAACTGGCCGCCCCGGCGGGCGAACGCCTGTCGTACAGCCTGCGCGAACGGCTGGGCGCGCTTGATGTCAAGATCGGCTGCAACGCGGGCGATTGCGGGGCGTGCACCGTGCTGGTCGATGGCGCGCCGGTCTGTTCCTGCCTCACGGGTAGCCATCAGGCGCAGGGCGCAAATGTGGAAACGCTGGCCGGGCTGATTAAGGCCGATCCGCTGGCGCGGGCACTGGCCGACAGTTTTCAGGCGCATCAGGCCGCGCAATGCGGGTTCTGCACGCCGGGGATGATGGTGGCGGCGGTGGCGCTGTTGCGCGAAACCCTCACGCCAACCGTAACGCGGGTTGAAGATGCGCTGGGTGGTGTGCTGTGCCGCTGCACCGGCTATCGCAAGATTATCGATGCAGTGGTGTCCGTTGGTGGGCCGATCGCCCCCGTGACGGGCACGGGCGAGGTGGGCAGCCCGATAAACCGCCTTGATGGGTTGGAAAAGGTCGAGGGGCGCGACCGGTTCGGCGATGATGTGGCACCAGAGGGCGCGCTGGTGATGCGGATCATCCGCTCGCCCCACCCACGCGCACGGTTCACCTTTGGCGATCTGAAGGCGTTCGTGGCTGGGCATTCGGGGATCGAGGCCGTGCTGACCGCCACCGATATCCCCGGCAAGAATGCCTTTGGCGTGATCCCCGGCTTTCTTGATCAGCCGGTCTTTGCCGAGGCCGAGGCCCGGTTTCGCGGCGAGGCTGTCGCCGCAGTGATTGGCAGCGCCGAGGTGATGGAGCAGTTTGATCCAGCCTATTTCCCCGTAAACTGGCAAGCGCTGGGCCCGGTGCTGACCGTGCCTGACGCGCTGGCAGAGGGCGCGCCGCAACTCCATCCCGACCGCGCAGGCAACATCATGTGCGGCGGGCAGGTGCAATGCGGCGATGCTGATGCTGCGCTTGCGCGCGCCGATGTGGTGGTGGACGGCAGATTCAGTTCCGGTTTCGTCGAACACGCCTATCTGGAACCCGAGGCCGGGTTTGCCGAACTGGAAAACGGGCGCGTGGCCGTGCACGCCTGCACACAGGCGCCGGTGATGGATCAGGACAGCCTGGTTGATATCCTGGGCATGGATCGCAGCCAGATCCGCATTGTGCCGACATCGGTCGGCGGCGGGTTCGGATCAAAGATCGACGTGTCGATCCAGCCGTTTCTGGCACTGGCGGCGCTGAAAACCCGGCGGGCGGTGCGGATCACCTATTCGCGGACCGAATCGATGCAATCGACGACGAAACGCCACCCCTCGCAGATTGCCGCCACGATCGGGGCCACGAAAGACGGTCGCATCAGCGGTATGCGCTTTCACGGCGATTTCAACACCGGTGCCTATGCGTCCTGGGGGCCGACGGTGGCCAATCGGGTGCCGGTGCATGCCTCTGGCCCCTATCGGATCGCCGATTACCGGGCAATCTCGCGCGCAGTCTACACACATTGCCCGCCCGCCGGGGCCTTTCGCGGCTTTGGGGTGCCGCAGTCGGCCATCGCGCAGGAAAGCCTGTTTGATGATCTGGCCGAACAACTGGGCATCGACCCGCTGGAATTTCGCCTGATCAATGCGCTGGAAAACGGTGCGCCCACCGTCTGCGGGCAGGTGTTCGAACAGGGCGTCGGCATCCGCGCCTGCCTTGAGGCGCTGCGCCCGGCATGGGACGCGGCGCGGACCGAGTGTGCCGCGTTCAACGCTGCGAACTTGGTGATGAAGCGAGGCGTCGGGTTGGCGGCGGGGTGGTATGGCTGCGGCAATACCTCGCTTCCCAACCCCTCGACCATCAAGGCGGGGCTGCGCGCCGATGGCACGCTGGTGCTGCATCAGGGCGCGATGGACATCGGACAGGGTGCCAATACCGTGATCACCCAGATTTTCGCGCAGGCCTTTGGTGTGCCGGTCGCGCAGGTGGTGCGGCTGGACGGCGATACCGACATCACCCCCGATGCGGGCAAAACCTCTGCCTCGCGCCAGACCTTCGTTTCTGGCAATGCGGCGCGGCTGTCGGGAGGGGCCTTGCGCCGCGCCGTGTTGCAACTGACCAACGCGCGCGAGGATGCGCAGATCACGCTGGACAAAGCCGAGGTGGCAGTTTCAGATGGCGACAAGACGCACAGGATCGATCTGACGCGCCTGGCGGTGGATGCCGAAGGCTATGTGCTGCGGGCCGAGGAAACCTACGATCCGCCCACAAAACCACTGGATGCGAATGGGCAGGGCGTGCCTTACGCGCAATTCGGCTATGCCGCGCATCTGGTGGTGGTCGAAGTGGATACCGCGCTGGGCCATGTGCGCCCGCAGCGTTTTACGGCGGCGCATGATGTGGGACAGGCGATCAACCCGTTGCTGGTTGAAGGCCAGGTGCAGGGCGGTATTGCGCAGGGCCTTGGCATGGCGCTGATGGAGGAATTCCTGCCGGGCCGCACCGAAAACCTGCACGATTACCTGATCCCTACCATCGGGGATGTGCCGCCGATTGAAACCCTGATCATTGAAGAGGCCGACGCGCATGGCCCTTACGGTGCCAAAGGGCTGGGCGAACATGTGCTGATCCCCACAGCGCCCGCCATTCTGAATGCTATCAAACATGCCACAGGGGTGCGCATCTTTGACGTCCCCGCCACGCCGGCGCGGGTGCGCGCGGCCCTCAAGGAGGCCGGTTATGCCTGACGACAACAGCCCCAAGGACGACCGCAGCGCCGAAAAGATCCGCTGCGATGCCTGTCCGGTGATGTGCTACATCGCCGACGGCAAATCCGGCGCCTGCGACCGCTACGCCAATCACGGCGGCGAACTGGTGCGGCTTGATCCGCTGACGGTGATAGAAGGCGGCGCTCAGGCGGTTCCCTTCCTCGATTCCGGCGCGAATGCCCAGGATTGGGACGGCGACCTGATCCAGGGCCACCGCCGCTTTGTTACCGCCGTGGGGGCAGGCACCACCTATCCCGATTACAAACCGGCCCCCTTTATCGTCAGCCAGCAGGTGAATGGCGTGGATATGGTCACCGTGGTGACCGAAGGCATCTTCAGCTACTGCGGCGTCAAGGTGAAGATCGACACTGATCGCCACATCGGCGAGGAACGTGCCATCGTGCGTTGCGAAGGCGAGGCGATCGGCCATGTGATGACATCCGAATACGGATCAAAGATGCTGTCGCTGGGCGGGGTGGAACATCTGACCGGCGGATCAAAGAAAGAGGGCCGGGTGACCTGCGACGCGCTGTTGCGGCTGTGCAACCGCGAGGCGGTGGAACTTACCATTGATGACGGCGCATCGGTTGTGGTGCAGGCGGGCCATGCGCCGATCATCAATGGCGCGCCCGAAAAGCTGATGCGCGTTGGCTGCGGTTCGGCGGCGGTTGGCATGTTCGCCAAACAATGGGAACCGCATGTCGATGAGGTGGTGGTGGTCGATGACCATATCACCGGGGTTCTGACCGAACACGAGGCCGGCAGGGGGTTGGCGATGCGGCCCTCCGGTATCCGGGTGAAGGGGCGAAAATCGACGCCGGGGCGCTATTTTCAGGTGGCCGATCCGGGTACCGGCTGGGGCGGCACCAATGTCGAGGATCCGCTGACAATCCTGAAGCCTGCCGATCCAAAACTCGCCTGGCCGGGGCTGCGGCTGTTGATGATATCCACCACGGGCGAGCAATTCGCCTATTACACCCTCGACGACAAGTTGGAACCGCAACCGGCTAGGATCACCCCCGAACTCAGCGCCATCGCCGACCGGATCGCGGAAAACTGCGAACCTTCGCTCTGTTCGGTGCTGTTCATGGGCGGGGCGGGCGGCAGCCTGCGCGCCGGGGTCACGGAAAACCCGGTGCGGCTGACCCGGTCGGTCAAGGATGCGCTGACCTATGTGTCCTGCGGCGGGGCCGAGGCCTATATCTGGCCGGGTGGCGGCATCACCTTCATGGCCGATGTGATGGACATGCCGACCAATTCCTTCGGCTATGTGCCCACACCCGCCCTGGTTGCGCCCATCGAATTCACCCTGCGGATGGAGGATTACGCGGCGCTGGGCGGCCACGTCGATCATGTGCGCCCGGTGGAATCGGTGCTGACACCCGAGATCCGCAAGGTGCTGCCCAACCTCAGCCAGCCCGATCCGCATGATGAACGGAATTACCGCTGGACCAAGGGCGCGAAGGTAAAGGGCTGATGTCGGGCGCGGTGGCCGCCTTGTTGGCGGATGGTCGGCTGCATTTGCAGCACGGCCCGATTGACCTGATCATCGGCGCCGATGGCGACCGTCAGGCGGCATTCGCTGCGGCGGCCGCCCGGTTTAAGACGGTGCTGGAGGAACTGGTGACGGAATTGCCGCTGTTGCGTCGCGCGGTGGGTGTGCGCCCAAAGGGCCGGATCGCACGGCGGATGCATGACGCGGTGCGCCCACATGGCGGGGTGTTCGTTACCCCCATGGCCGCCGTCGCCGGCGCCGTGGCCGAAGACGTGCTGGCGGCGATGGTTTCCGCCGCACCCCTGTCACGCGCCTATGTCAACAATGGCGGCGACATCGCACTGCACCTCACAGGCGTGGCGCGGTTTTGCATGGCTGTCGCCGGGCTGGACAATACACGCCTTGGCGAGATCGACATCGTCGCCGCCGATCCGGTGCGTGGGTTGGCTACCAGCGGACAGGGCGGGCGTAGCCTGTCGATGGGAATTGCCGACACGGTGACGGTGCTGGCCGGATCGGCGGCGGCGGCGGATGTGGCGGCGACGTTGATCGCCAACGCCGTTGACCTGCCCGGCCACCCCGCCATCCGGCGTATCCCCGCGCGCAAAATGGACCCTGACAGCGATCTGGGCGCGCGCTTGGTGGTAACCCATGTCGGCCCGCTGACCGGGGCGGAGGCTGCGCAGGCCCTTTTCAACGGCGAAGGTCTGGCGCAGGATATGGTGCAACGCGGGTTGATCCACGCGGCCGCGCTGTTCCTGCGGGGGCAATCCTGCCTCGTGGGCCATGGAAATTTGCAGCCTAACCGAAAGATACCACAACATGCCTGACGTCGAGATTCGGAAAATCATCACCTTGGTGGAAGAGATTCACCATGAGGGCGGTCCTCGCGCCGAAGTGCCACGGCGCCGGGCGGCGGTGATGGCGGTGATCAAAAACCCGTTTGCCGGTCGGTATGAACCCGATATTCAGGGTTTCATGGATGATCTCAAACCGCTTGGCCTGCAAATGGCTCACAGGTTGATCAACGCCCTTGGCGGGGATCCTTCGGTCGTGGAAGGATTTGGCAAGGGGTCCATCGTCGGGGCTGCGGGCGAGTTGGAACATGGTGCGCTGTGGCATGCGCCGGGCGGTTACGCGATGCGCGACCTGCTGGGCGGGGCCAAGGCCATCGTGCCATCGGCCAAGAAGGTGGGCAGCCCCGGCGTGCGGCTGGATGTGCCGATCACGCACAAGGACGCCTCATATGTGCGCAGCCATTTCGACTCGATGGAGGTGGGCGTGAACGACGCGCCGCGCGCCGATGAACTGGCGTTCGTTCTGGTCATGACCACTGGCGCGCGGGTGCATGACCGGGCGGGCGGCCTTGCCGCAAAGGACATCAAGGGGGAGGACGGGTTGAGATGAGCGCCAATATTCGCAAGATCGCTGTCTGGGTCGAGGAAACTCACCGGGAAATGGGCAAGGAGATATCCCCACCCACCCGCAAGGCAGTGGCCGCGGCGGTGATCTCGAACCCCTTTGCCGGGCGCTATGAGGAGGATTTGGGCGAACTAATCGAGATCGGCGCCGAACTAGGCGCGTTGCTGGGCGAGAAATGCGTCGCGGCGCTGGGGATCGCGCCCGCGCAGACGCAAAGCTACGGCAAGGCGGCGATGGTCGGCGAGAACGGCGAGTTGGAGCATGCCGCCGCCATCCTGCATCCCAAGCTGGGCGCACCGCTGCGCAAAGCGGTCGAAAAGGGCGCGGCGCTTGTACCGTCCTCGAAGAAGCGCGGCGGGCCGGGGCAGGTGCTGGACGTGCCGCTGGGCCACAAGGACGCCGCCTATGTGCGCAGCCATTTCGACGGGGTCGAGGTGCAACTCAATGACGCGCCGCGCGCCGATGAAATTCTGGTCGCGGTGGCGGTCACCGACAGCGGACGGCCGCTGCCCCGCGTGGGCGGCCTGACCCATGACGAGGCCGAGGGCAAG
>JBLRXE010000015.1:0-17378 GCA_047920895.1 Roseovarius sp. | reverse complement strand
GTGCGCGAGGCGCGGGTTGAGGGTATGGCACACCGCGCCCATGCCCGAGATCCCATAATAAAGCTCGAAATGCCGGTGCCCGTTCCACGCCAGCGTGCCGATCCGGTCGCCCGGGGCGATGTCGAGCGCTGTCAGCGCCTGCGCCAGTTGCGCCACCCGTGCCAGCGTTTTCGGATAGCTCTGGCGGTGCAGATCGCCTTCGACCCGCGCGGACACGATGCCTTCTGCGGCATGCGCCTCTGCGGCGTGCAACAGGATGTCGATGGTTCTGAGCGGCCGATGCATCATCTGGCCCTGCATGGTGGCGTCCTCCCTCGTGCCTCAGCCGCGACGGTGGCATGAAAGCGCAGGGGGATCAATCGGGCCAGAGGGGCCTTGACTTGTTGCGAATAATTCTCATATTCATTCTCATGTTGTATCCATTCATAGAGTCCTCGCTTCTGACCCGCCGCCGCGCGCTTGGCCTTGCGCTGGGTGCGGTGGCCCTCACATCGCGCCCGTCCTTTGCCCAAACCGCCCCGCTGGAGGTGGTCGCGACCACCGGCATGGTCGCGGATGCGGCGCGGGTTGTGGGCGGCGGGCGGGTCGCGGTGCGCGCGCTGATGGGGCCGGGGATTGATCCGCATTCCTATCGCCAGACCCGCAGCGATATTGCCGCCCTCGCGCGCGCCGATCTGGTGCTCTGGCATGGCCTCTATCTCGAGGCGCAGATGGAGGCGTTTCTGCACAAGCTCGCCGCGCGGTCGCCGGTCATTGCCGTGGGCGAGGCGGTGCCCGAGGCCACGCGCATCGCGCATCAGGATTACGCGGGCCGCTATGATCCGCATGTCTGGATGGTGCCGGGGTTGTGGGCCACCGTGGTGGACCGTATCACCGCCGCGCTGAGCGCCGCACGGCCCGAGGATGCCGATCTCTTTGCCAGCAATGCCGCGCGCTACAAGGAGGAGCTGGTGCGATTGGGCGGCTATGCCGAGGCTGTTCTGGCCTCTGTGCCGGCGCCTGCGCGCGTGCTGGTCACGGCGCATGATGCCTTTGGCTATTTTGGCCGCGCTTATGGCTATCGCGTCGAGGGTATTCAGGGATTGTCCACGGAATCCGAGGCCGGTCTGGCGCGGGTTCGCGATCTGGTTGATCTGCTGGTCAGTCGCCAAATCAGGGCGGTGTTCGTCGAGAGCACCGTGTCGGATCGCAATATCCGCGCGCTGATCGAGGGGGCGGCGGCGCAGCGCCATGAGGTGACCGTTGGCGGCGAGCTTTTCTCGGATGCGATGGGAACTCCCGGCACTTATGAGGGTAGCTATCTGGGCATGATCGACCATAATGTGACCACCATCGCCAATGCCTTGGGCGGCACCGCCCCGGCGCGCGGCATGGATGGAAAACTGGCGGCAGGGGGATGAGCATGGCATTGGAACTGGTTGGCAAAGTCACCGCGCCAGACACTGACAGCCCACTGTCGATCCGGGGGCTGACGGTCTCTTATGGTGAGAAACCAGCGGTGTTTTCCGTGGATGTCGGTTTCAAGGCCGGTCAGATGACCGCCATCGTCGGCCCGAATGGTGCGGGCAAATCGACGCTGCTCAAGGCGGCGCTGGGGATCATCCGGCCCCTGTCGGGGCAGGTCACAAGCTATGGCCGCCCCCTGCAAGAGCGGCGCGCGCGGATTGCCTATGTGCCGCAGCGCGCCAGCGTGGATTGGGATTTCCCGGCGCGTGTGCTCGACGTGGTGATGATGGGGCTGAGCCGCGAATTGGGTCTCTTGGGTCGGGTGCGGGCCAGCCACCGCGCCCGCGCCATGGTCTGCCTTGACCGTGTGGGGATGGAGGGGTTTGCGCAGCGTCAGATTGGGCAGTTGTCGGGCGGGCAGCAACAACGGGTGTTTCTGGCCCGCGCTCTCGCCCAAGAGGCGGATCTCTATCTGCTGGACGAGCCCTTTGCCGGGGTTGATGCCGCCACGGAAAAGGCGATCATCGCGGTGCTGCACGGGTTGCGCGCCGAGGGCAAGACGGTGATTGCCGTGCATCACGATCTGGCCACGGTGGCCGAATATTTCGACCGCGTGTTTCTCATCAATACCACTGCCATTGCCGAAGGGCCGGTGGCCGAGGTGTTTACCCCCGTTCATTTGCAAACCGCCTATGGCGGGCGGCTGGCGCTGGCGCAAATGGGTGGCGCGGCGGCGGGCTGAGAATGCTTTGGGACGCGCTCACGCTGCGACTGGGGTATAACGCCACGCTGGTCACGCTAGGGGCCATGATGCTAGGCTTGGGTGCGGGGGCCACGGGCACTTATCTCTATCTGGGCAAGCGTGCGCTGGTATCGGATGCGATCAGCCATGCCACCCTACCGGGCGTCGTGCTGGGGTTCATGGTGATGGTGGCGCTGGGCGGGGCGGGGCGGTTTCTGCCCGGTCTCATGCTGGGGGCGGCGCTGTCGGCGGGTCTGGGTCTGCTGGCTGTGACTTGGCTCACGACGCGCACGCGGCTGCACGAGGATGCAGCGATTGGCGCGGTGCTGTCGGTGTTCTTTGGCTTTGGTGTTGTCCTGCTGACGGTGGTGCAGGTGATGGATGCCGGGCGGCAGGCGGGGCTTGAGACCTTTTTGCTTGGGGCCACGGCAGGGATGCTGCGCGACGAGGCGGTGACGATTGCGGCAGGCGGGGCCGTGGTACTCGCATTGGTGCGGCTCTTGCATCGGCCGATGATCCTTGTGGCCTTTGATCCCGAATACGCTGTGGGTCAGGGGATGCGGCTTGTGCATGTCGATCTGGCGATGATGGGGCTGGCGCTGGCCATTACCGTGACCGGGCTCAAGGTGGTGGGCCTCGTCCTTATCGTGGCGCTCTTGATCATCCCGCCGGTGGCGGCGCGGTTCTGGTCCGAGCGCGCGGGGCATGTGGTGATGATCGCGGGGATCATCGGCGGGGTCGCGGGCTATCTGGGCGCTGCTGTGTCGGCCACGGCACCGGACCTGCCCACCGGACCGCTGATCGTGCTGGCGGCCTTCGCGCTTTTCGTACTGTCGCTCTTGATGGCGCCCGGTCGCGGCGTGCTGGCGGCGGCCTTGCGGCATCTGAGGTTTCAACGCCGGGTGCACCTGCGGCAGGGCCTCTTGGCACTGGCGGCGGGCCAGCCGGTCTATGAGCCGCTGACTCTGCGCTTGATGCGGCGCGCCGGGCTGGCGCGGGCGGATGGGGTCGCGACCGAGGCAGGGCGCGCCATGGCGGCACGCGCGCGACTGGATGAGCGGCGTTGGCAAATCCTGCGCTCAGACCCGGCCTTCGAAGCGGCGGCGGCGCGCTATGACGGGCTGACACCGTTGGAAGATGTGCTGACGGACGATCAGATTGCAGCACTTGACCGGGGCCTCGGGCCGGAGGGGGCGGTGTGATGGGACAGGATTTCGTAATGCTGTCGCTCACGCCGTTGCTGATTGGCATTGCGGCGGCGGTAGCCTGTGCGCTGCCGGGGAATTTTCTGCTGCTGCGGCGGCAGGCGCTGATCGGCGATGCGATCAGCCATGTGGTTTTGCCAGGGATCGTGGCCGGGTTCCTTATGACCGGCATGGTCGCGACCGGGCCGATGATGCTGGGCGCGGCGGCGGCGGCGTTGGTGGCTGTGATCCTCATCGAGGTGATCCGCCGGCTGGGCCGGATCGAGCCGGGGGCGGCGATGGGCGTGGTCTTTACCGCCATGTTCGCGGGCGGCGTGCTGCTCCTGGAGCAAAGCGCCGCCTCTGGCGTGCATCTCGACGTGCAACACGCGCTTTACGGCAATCTCGAAAGCCTGATCTGGCTCGATGGCTATGGCTGGGGCGCGCTGACCGATCCTGTGGCCTTGGCGGGATTGCCGCCCGAATTGGGGCGTATGGCGGCGGTGCTGCTTTGCACAGCGCTCTTTATCGCGGTGCTGTGGCGTCCTCTGGTGATTGCCACCTTTGACGAGGGGTTTGCCCGCGCCATGGGCATCCCGACGGCGCTCTTGGGGCTGGCCTTGGTGGCGGTGGCGGCGGTGGCGGCGGTGGCGGCCTTTGACGCGGTGGGGTCGATCATCGTGATTGCGATGTTCATCTGCCCGCCCGCAAGTGCCCGGCTGATGACGGACCGCTTGGGGCGTCAGGTGGCGTGGAGCGTGGGATTTGCCACGCTGTCGGCGGTGCTGGGCTATGTGCTGGCGGGCTATGGTCCGTTCTGGCTGGGCTATGATCATGCGGTCAGTGCGGCGGGCATGATCGCCACGGTGTCGGGTGTGATCCTTGGGGCGGCGGCGCTCTGGGGGCCACGGCGGCGCGATGTCAGCGGCGCAGACGCCATGCGTCAATCGTCAACCCCGGCAGAATAGCCGCGCAGCGCGCATAGCGCGGCAGCATCCGGCGCGGGCTGGAGAGCGCGCGCCACAGCCATTCGAGCGCCAGACGCCGCACCCAAAGAGGTGCGCGCGGCTGCACCCCGGCGATGAAATCGAGCCCCGCACCGATGCTGGCAAAGCCCATATGCGGGAGTGCCGCATGGGCGCGGCCGGCGAAAATCTCTTGTTTGGGCGCGCCAAGCGCCAAGAGGCACAGCCCCGCACCAGAGGCACGCAACGCGGCAATCACCTCGGCCCCCTGAGGGCCCGCCGGATCAAATCCCATCGGCGGCGCAATCCGGGCCGCGATCCCCAGCCCCGGCACCCGGGCGCAGAGGCCATCCGCAGCGGCGCGCAAGACCGCCTCGGTGCTGCCCACAAGGGCCACACCCGCCCCCGCCTCTGCCGCCAGCCGCGCCATCGGCACCACCATATCCGCGCCTGGAGCCAGCCCCACGGGGCGCCCTGCAAGGCGCGACAGCCACACCACCGGGTTGCCATCGGCAACCACCAGATCATGCTGCGCATAGGCCGCCAGAAACGCGGGATCGTGGCGCAGTTTCACCAGATGATCGAGGTTCAGTGTCGCCAGGGCAAAGCCGCGCCGGGCGCGCAACCGATCGTTCAGGACCGACAGAAGGCGCGGGGCATCGCGGGGGGCGATCCGTATTACCTGATTCTGAATGCGAAATTCCATCCGATCCCCCTGCGACAGTTGCGGCCTTTGATGCTATATCAACCTTGGCCCATGGTGACACCAAGGCGAAATTGCGCGACTTTCGCGGCGATGCGGCGGGTGATTGTGTCCGTGTCGTATCAGAGGCGCGCAAAGGCTTGAAGCTGTAGGGAAATGGCCAGATTCTCGCCATGATCCTGTGATTATCCGAGGGGCGAGATACAGGGGCAATGATGCAGGCAGAGGACAAAGGGAACAGCAGCCGAGAGGCAAGGCCGGGGCGCGTGGCGCTGGTGGGCTGCGGATTCGTGGCCGATCTCTACATGCGGTCCCTGTCGGCCCATCCCGAGATTGCCGTGATTGCCGCCCATGACCACGATCCCGCCCGACTGGCCGCTTTTGCGGCGCATTGGGGCGTTGCGACCGAAGCGACGCTCGCGGCGCTCTTGGCGCGGCTCAGCCCCGGCGATGTGGTGCTGAACCTCACCAACCCTTCGGCGCATTATGCCGTGAGCCGCGCCTGTCTCGAGGCGGGCCATCATGTGTGGTGCGAAAAGCCGCTGACGCTGGAGATGTCGCAGGCTCGCGCGCTGCATGATCTGGCAGAGGCGCGCGGCGTGATGCTGGTCTCTGCGCCCTCATCGGTGCTGGGCGAGGCGGCGCAGGTGCTGATTGGCGCGGTGCGGCGCGGTGTGGCGGGCACGCCCCGCCTGATCTATGCCGAGATGGATGACGGCTTTATCCCCCAGGCGCCCTATGCCAAATGGCAGAGCGAGAGCGGCGCGGCGTGGCCCCATGCCGATGAATTCGCGGTTGGCTGCACGCTGGAACACGCGGGCTATGTGCTGAGTTGGCTGATTGCCATGTTCGGCAGCGTGACGCGGGTGGTCTCGGCCTCTGCCGAGGTAATCCCGGACAAGCCGGGCGCGGGGCGCACGCCCGATGTTTCGGTGGCGACACTTATCTTCGAGGCGGGTCCGATGGCGCGGCTCACCTGCTCGATTGTGGCCTCCCATGATCACCGTCTGCGGGTCTTTGGTGACAAGGGAGTCTTGCAGGTGCGCGAGGTTTGGGACAATGCGGCGCCGGTGCGGTTTTACCGGCGTTTCACCCTGCGGCGCAGGCTGATCGAGCATCCCTTTGGGCGGCGCATCAGGGCGCGAGGGCCGTCGCATCCCAAGGTCGGGCGGTGGGGGGCGGCGTCGATGAATTTCGCCCTTGGTCCCGCCGAGATGCTGGCAGCACTGGCCGAGGGGCGCCCCTGTCGTCTGAAGAATGCCATGGCGCTGCACCTGACCGAGGTGACGCTGGCACTTCAGGGCCCAAGTGGTGTGGTGGAGATCGAGAGCCGCTGCGCCCCGATGGAGGTGGCAGCATGGGTCTGAGCCTTCTCGTCACGGGCGCAGGTGGATTTCTGGGCCGCGCCGTGGTTGCAGAGGCCCGCGCGCGGGGGCATGCGGTGCGCGGTGTGACGCGCGCCGATGTGGATTTGGCGACAGGCGATCTGAGTGGGCTTCTCGACGGGATTGATTGCGTGATTCATCTGGCCGGGTCACTGTCGGGCGACTGGGCCGTGCAGAACCGCGATACGCTGTGCGCCACGCGCCGCCTGATTGCGGCGATGCAGGCGCAGCCTTTGCCGCCGCGTCTGGTGCTGGCGAGTTCGATTGCCGTCTATAGCGCCGATGCGGTGGGCGTTGTTACCGAGGCGACACCGATGGAATACCGACCAAAGCGGCGCGATGCCTATGCCCGTGCCAAGCTGGCGCAAGAGGCACTCATGCGTGACAGTGGCTTGCGCCATACCATCCTGCGGCCCGGTGCGATCCTTGGGCCGGGGCGGGGGATGACCGCGCATCTGGGGCCGGGGATGGGCGGCACGCTGATCCTGATGGAACGGCGTGGCGAAGTGCCCGTTGTGTCGCTCAAAGATTGCGCCCGCGCCTTTGTTCTGGCGGCAGAGATACCGGGCGAGGGGCGCGCGCTCAATATTCTCGGGGCGGATCGTCCCACGCGGGCGCGCTATGTGGCGGCCTTGCGTCGCACAGGCTGGCCGCGCCATGTGCTGCCGCTCAACTGGCGACTGGTGGCACCCTTGGCATGGCTTCTCTCACCCTTTGGCGCGCGCGTGCCGGGCCTCTTGCGCCCCGCCGTGCTGCGCGCGCGGATGCGGCCTCTGCGCTATGACATCGCGGCGGCGGAACTGGCACTGGACTGGGTGCCGCAGGAGGATTTCGACACCGCGTTCGCGCGTGCGCAGGAGGGGACGGCATGAGCCTGCGCATCGCCTATCTGACCGGCGAATATCCCCGCGCCACCGATACCTTCATCCAGCGTGAGGTGGCGGCGCTGCGCGCGCGGGGTCTGACGGTCGAGACCTGTTCGATCCGCCGCACCGGGGCGGAACATCACACCGGACCCGAGCAGAGGGCCGAGGCGGGGGCGACGTTTCATGTGTTGGAAACTGCCCGCGCGCCCCGGCGTCTGATCGCGGCGCATCTGGCGGCGTGGCGCAGGCCGGGGGCGTGGCTGCGTGCGCTGCGTCTGGCGTGGCGCACCAGCCCCGGCGGGATCAAGGCGACGCTGTATCAGCTCATCTATCTGGCCGAGGCTGCCGTTCTGGCGCAGCACCTGCGCGCGCGGGGCCTGACGCATTTGCACAATCACATTGCCAAATCAAGCTGCACCGTGGCGATGCTCATGTCCGAAATGTCGGGCATTCCCTATAGTTTTACCCTGCATGGGCCGGATATTTTCTATGAGCCTTACCGCTGGCGGCTGGATGAGAAAATCGCCCGCGCTCGCTTTGTCGCCTGTATCAGCCATTTCGCCCGCTCGCAGGCGATGGCTTTCTCTGAGCCGGAACATTGGCACAAACTGCATATCGTACATTGCGGGGTTGATCCCGCGCGCTATGACCACCCTGCCACGCCTGCGCCGGCGCATCTGCTCTTTGTCGGCCGTCTGGCGGCGGTCAAGGGCGTGCCGATGCTCTTTGATGCCCTGCGCGACCTGAGCAAGGATCATCCCGCGCTTCACCTGACGCTGGTGGGCGATGGACCAGAGCGCGCAGCACTGGAGCGGCGTGCCCGCGAAATGGGCCTCACATCGCGGATCACCTTTGCGGGTTACAAATCTCAGGCCGAGGTGGCGGAATTGCTGCGCGCGGCGACGGCGCTTGTCCTGCCCAGCTTTGCCGAAGGCGTGCCGGTCGTGCTGATGGAGGCAATGGCGGCGCGGGTGCCGGTGGTGACAACCCGCATTGCGGGCGTGCCGGAACTGGTCGAGGACGGGGTGAGCGGCCTCTTGGTGCCGCCCGGTGATGGCCATGCCCTGCAAGTGGCCATTGCGCGCTTGTTGTATGACGCGCACCTGTGTCGGGATATGGGCGAGGCTGGGCGCATGCGGGTTGAGGCCGAGTTTGCCTCACACCGCGAGGCGGCATGGCTTGCCGCGCTCTTTCAGGGCTATGCAGAGAGCCTGCCCGCCAAATCCCTCCGACCAAAGGACACCCCATGACCCTGCGCCTTGCCGTTGTCCTGATCGGACGCAATGAAGGTGCGCGGCTTGTGGCGAGCCTTGCCTCGCTCGGGGGGCAGGGATTGCGGGTGGTCTATGTCGATAGTGGCTCCAGCGATGGCAGCGTGGCGGCGGCGTGGGCGGCAGGGGCCGAGGTGGTGGAGTTGGACACAACCACGCCCTTTACCGCCGCGCGGGCGCGCAATGCGGGCTTTGCCGCTCTGGCCCCGGACTTGCCCGATGCTGTGCAGTTCATCGACGGCGATTGCATCGTGGTGCCCGGCTGGATCGAGCGGGCGGCAGCGGCGCTGATGGCCGATGACAGCATAGGCCTTGTCACCGGCTGGCGGTCGGAAATCCACCCCGAGGCCTCCGTTTATAACGCGCTTTGCGATCACGAATGGCACCGCCCGGCGGGTGAAATCACCGCCTGTGGCGGCGATATGTTGCTGCGGGTCGCGGCCTATCAAGAGGTCGGTGGCTTTGACGGCACGATCATCGCCTCCGAAGACGAGGAATTCTGTCAACGCCTGCGCAAGGCCGGCTGGCGTCTGATCCGCTTGCCCGAACCGATGACCCGGCACGATGCCGCGATGCGGACCTTTGGCCAATGGTGGCGGCGCGCCGTGCGGTCTGGCCATGGATTTGCGCAGGTGGGCGAAATGCACCCCGGCTATTTTGCGCGCGAGCGGGCGCGGGTCTGGGTCTATGGTCTGGTTCTGCCAATGTTGGCGGTGGCGGGGCTGTTCTGGTTTCCGCTATTGGCGGGGGTGCTGGCGGCTTATGCGATGTCCTATGCCAAGACGGCGCAGGGCTTGCGGAATTTGGGCATGGGCACGCGGGCTGCGCTGCATCAGGCGGTTTTTCTCAGCCTGTCCAAATTCCCGAATCTGATCGGCATGGTCACCTACAAGCTGCGCAAGTGGCGTGGTGTGGCGATGCAGATCATCGAATACAAGTAAGGAGACCTGCGATGAGTGAAGCAATCAACGTGGGCCTGATCGGCGCGGGCTATATCGCGGTCTGGCATGCCGACGCGCTCAAGCTGACACCGGGCGCGCGGCTGGCGGCGGTCTGTGATCTGTCGACCTCTGCGGCCGAGAGCTTGGCGGCGGTACATGGCGCGCGGGCGTTTTCCTCGGTTGATGATATGATTGCGAGCGGTGCGGTCGAAGCGGTGCATATCCTGACGCCGCCGGACAGCCACGCGGCGCTTGCGCGGAAATGTCTGGCGGCGGGGTTGCATGTGCTGGTGGAAAAACCGGTGGCCCTCTCGGGGGACGAAACCGCCGGGATTGCCAATGTAGCGCGGGCGGCAGATCGCCGCTTTGCCGCTGGTCACAATTTCCTCGGGCTGCCCAGCTATCAGCGCCTCAAGGATCAGATCGCGCGGGGTGAATTGGGGCGGATTTCGAGCGCCGAGATCACTTGGGCCTTGCCGCTCTCTCCGCTGCGCTCTGGTCCCTATGGCCTCTGGCTTTTACGGGAACCGCGCAATCTGTTGTTGGAACTTGGGCCGCATCTCTTTGCCTTTGCCCATGACCTCTTTGGCCCCGTCACTGTGACCGGGCTTTACCTAGGCAAGCTGGTGGCCCTGCCCGGCGCGGGGACGCGCCCGCAAAGCTGGCGGATCACGGCAGAGGCGGGCGGCGTCGATATCGCGTTCAACCTGCAACTGGTCGAGAGCGTTGATGACCGTTCGGTCACGCTGCGCGGTTCGTCGGGCCTTGCCCGGCTTGATTATGCCGCCGATGTGCTGACCGTGACCCATGAGAACACCGCCGATCTGGTGCTCAATCCGTTTCTGCGCGAGATGGGCGCGGCTTGGGGGCATCTGCGCGAAGGCATGGGCAATGCCGCGCGGCAGATTGGATCGCTCAACCGAAAATCGCCCTATGCACTAGGCTTTGCCGGCACGTTCGAGGCGTTTTATAAAGCGATCCGAGAGGGCAAGCCGCTGGATGCGCGGTTTGACGGCGTGGCGGCAGAAGCGGTGATGCGCGCGATTGATGCGGCGATTGCCCACCTGCCCGATCAAGGCCGCGAGACATGGGCACCGCCCAAGCCACGGCGCAAACCCAATCCCACCGCCCTTGTCATCGGCGGCACCGGGTTTCTGGGTCGTGACCTCACGCGTATGCTCGTCGCGCGAGGACAGGATGTGCGGGTGCTGTCGCGCGGGGCGCATGGCCCGTTTGACGATCTGCCCGAGAGGGTCGAGACCTGCGCGGTCAGTTTACGCGATGAGGCCGGGCTAAGCCGCGCGATGCAGGGGATCGACGTGGTTTATAACCTCGCCCGCGCCTTGGGCACGACATGGGAGGACTGTCTGGAGAACGATGTGGCTGTGTCGGATCGCATTGCGCGGGCGGCACTGGCGGCAGGTGTGCGCCGGTTTGTCTACACCGGCACGATTGCCTCTTATGACATGTCCAACCCCCGGACGGTGATAACCGAATCAACGCCCTTCGCGCAGGATATGACCGACCGCAACCTCTACGCCCGATCCAAGGCCGAATGCGAGCGGCGGCTGTGGGGGATGCAGCGCGACCACGGTCTGCCCGTGACCATCGCGCGGCCGGGAATCGTGGTGGGTCATGGTGGGCCGTTGCAACACTGGGGCATCGGGCGCTGGCATGGCGCAGGGGCTGTGCGGCTCTGGGGGTCGGGCGATAATCCGCTGCCCTTCGTGCTGATCGGGGATGTGTCCGATGCGCTTATCCGTATGGGCGAGAGCATGGCCGCACCGGGGCACTCCTTCAACCTTGTCGGCGACGTGCCCCTGACGGCGCGCAATTACTTTGGCGCGATCCATATGCGGATGGACGCGCGAATACGCGTGAGTTCCGGCAACTTGACGGCGATGTGGGCGGCGGATGCGGTTAAGTCGGCGCTCAAGACCTATGCCTTGCGCCGCCCCGGCGTGATCCGCGCCTCACTCAGGGATTGGCAGTCGCGGGCACATTTCGCACAGTTCGACAATGCCAAACCTAAGGCGCTGTTGGGCTGGCAGCCAGTGTCGAACCGTGAGGAATTCTTGCAAGAGGCGGTGGACCGGGCCGGGCTGCTCGGCTTTTGAGAGATGAATCAGCGGCATACAATCCTTAACTTTTGGTCGCATTGTTGCCGGAATCTCAGGTCATACCTGCAGCAACAGGCAGGAGACCTTGCAATGGCAGGAAAGGCCACCCCCAACAGACCCACAGGCACGCGCCCCGGCGCGGGGCTGTGGCATGGTGGGCGGCCATGAGCCTGTCACGCCACGAAAACTACATGCGCCGCCGCGCCGCCCGCCGGGCGGAAATGGAGGCAGATGTCGAAGAAGATGCGGCATATGTGCCCGAGTGGTCGGAGCCCGAGGCGATAGAGAAGGATACGGCACTTGCCAAAATCCCCGAATTGCTAGAGTTGCCGGAGCCGGAGCCGGAGCCGGAGCCTGCCTTGATAATCGCCGCAGATGTTGCACCTGAACCCAAACCCGCGCCGTTGCTCTGGCCCGCGCTGCGCCGGGTGGTGCTTGACCCCAAGCATCTGGCCAAGCACCGGCTTATTTCCGCCATGCGCGAGGACCCCGCGCATGTGGCTTTTGACGTGTTGCGCACCAAGTTGATTGCGGCCTTACGGGCGAATGGCTGGCATCGGGTCGCCATCACCTCGCCGACGCCCGATTGTGGCAAATCCTTTGTCGCCGCCAATCTCGCGATCAGCCTGTCGCGGCAATCGAGTGTGCGCACCGTGTTGATGGACATGGACTTGCGCCGCCCCTCTCTGGCGCATACGCTGGGCTTGCCCGATCCTGGGCGGATGGCCGCGTTTCTCAGCGGTGATCTCCCGCTCGAGCGGTTTCTCACTTGCCCTGCCGACAATGCGCTCAAAATCGGTCAGTCCCTTGCCATGGGGTTGAATGATCGGGCAGAGTCCTATGCCGCCGAAATCCTGCACGCGCCAGAGACCGGAGAGGTGTTGCAGGACATGTATCGACGCCTTGCCCCTGATGTGGTGATCTTTGATTTGCCGCCCGCCCTCTATTATGACGATGCGCTTGGATTCCGCCCGCAATTCGACGGGGTGCTGATCGTGGTGGGCGGCGGGCGCACCACCGCGCAGCAAATCCGCGACGTCAAGGCGCGGTTCGGCGTCGATACGCCGCTCTTGGGTCTGGTGATGAACCGGGCTGAGGGCGAGAGCATCGCCAAATACGGATACTGACGCGGGCTGCGTGATGCACGCCTTATCCGCCGCCCTGCGGATGGGCGCGGGCATAGACCTCCATCAACCGTGCGGTATCCACGCCTGTATAGGCCTGCGTGGTCGAGAGCGAGGCATGACCCAGAAGCTCCTGAATGGCGCGCAGGTCGCCGCCTGCGTTCAAGAGATGCGTGGCAAAGCTGTGGCGCATGGCGTGGGGCGTGGCGGTGGCGGGCAAGCCAAGCTGTGCGCGGGCCTGCTCCATCACCTTCTGGATCAGCCGGGGGCTGAGCGCGCCACCGCGCGCGCCCAGGAAAAGCGGGCCATTGCGGGCGATGTCATAGGGGCAGAGGCGGGCATAGTGGGCCACCGCCACGCGCGCCGGGTCTATCACCGGCACCAGCCGCTCCTTGCCACCCTTGCCGATGATGCGCAGCACCGGGCCAAGCGGCAGGTCGGCCCCGGTGAGGCTGAGCGCCTCGGAGATGCGCAGGCCGCAGCCATAGAGCAAGGTCACGACCGCCTGATCCCGGGCGGCGATCCAGGGCGTGAGGTTCTGCGCGTCGAGCGTGTCGATCATCTCGGAGGCCGCCTCGGGCGAGAGGGGGCGGGGCAGTTTGCGCTGAAATTTCGGTGAACGGGTCGAGAGCACGGCGGTGGGTTCAAACCCCTCGCGTTCGGACAGCCAACGATAGAAACTTTTGACCGCCGAGAGCTTGCGCGCAAGCGACCGGGGGCCGACATCGCCGCCTCGGGTATGGGCCATCCATGCGCGCATGTCGGCGGTGGTGATGCGAGACAGCGCGCCCAGGCCCTGTGTCTCGCCGTAATGCTGTGTCATGAAGCGGAGGAAATCGCCGACATCGCGGGCGTAGGCGTCGATCGTGTTGGCGGCGGCCCCGTTGAGCGCTTTTTGCGTGGCCAGCCACGCCGACAGGGCGTCGCGGGCGGCCTCTGAGATCATGACAGCCAGCGGCGCATGGTGCGCTCAAAGACTCCTGCGAAAAAGGCCAACAAATCTGTGCCCTGTTGCGGGCTGAACTGATGCGGGTCTTCGGCCCCCATGGCCAACATGCCGGGCAGGCGGTCCGCGCCGAAATCGAGCAACAGACACGCCTCAGAGCGCAGATAGGGTGCTTCGCGGCCATAGACGCGCATGTCGCCCTCGTCGATCTGGCGCAGGGTGACTTGGCGGGCGGGCACATCGCGGTTGCCGATGAGATAGGATTTGATGAAACCGGGCTCCGCGACCGAGAGCACATCGCCCAAGCGGCGCACGGCGGGGTCGCTATCGTTCTGCACCGATTCAAGCACAAGGCGCACGGCGTCCACCCGCAGGATATGCGCCACTTCGCCCCCCAAATCCCGCAGGAAGGTCTCAAATTCGATGGGGTCGAGCATGCGCAGGATGGCGCGATGCACCTGATTGGTGCCCGCGAGGTTTTCATAGGCCGCCGCGATCACCGAGCGGTGCGTGTCCTCGAGCCGGTCCAGACGCGCCTCGAGCCGGTCCATGGCGATGCCGCGCAGGTCCACGATATTGCCGCCCATAGCCCGCTCGTTGGCGGCGATCAGGGCGCGCATCAGGTCTTGATCCTCAAGGATCAGATCGGGTTGCGCGATGATATGTTCGCGCAGCGCATCGTTCATTTCAGGCTTGCTGCTCATTCCGACCTCTTTCGGGTTTGCGGCACCTTAGCAGATGCAAAAATATTATGCCGCAAGAAAATGCAGCAGCGCGGGTCAGCGAATCGGCTGCGCGGTGTAGAGCACCTGACCGCGTGGCAGGCGCATTGGGCTGCGTGACGCCCGCCAGCCTGTCATGCGGGCCATATGGTCCACATCCTCGGGCAAGAGGTGATAGGGCGGGCGGATGTCATGGGTGACGACACCGTCGGGTTGACGAAAGGCGGTGGCCGCCGCTGTGGCGTCTGGGGCAAGAAAGACAGTGAAGAAAAACGCCTCAATCCGGTCAAAGCGGTGCAGATTGGTCAACGCCCGGCGCAGATGCGCCATGGGCAGATGCGGAAAGACCGCAAAGGCGATGGCATGGGTGATGCACCCCGGCACGCCGGGATAGTCAAAGCGGGCGTCCTCGATCAGGTGGTCGGGGCAGAGGCGTGCAGGCTCTGCAAGTTCCGCCGCATGGCCCGCGAGCAGGAGGGCGCGCGAAGCATCGGTGGCCCAGTAATGCCCCGGCTCGAGATAGGGCACCGCCTTGCATCCAAGGCGCAGCGAGCCTGCGCCGATATCCAGCAGGTGATGATGTGGCAAGAGGCCCGCATCGCGCAACAGGGTCATCTGCATCCGCCCGGTTTCCTCCCACCGTCCGCCCACCACGTCACGGTGCCGCCCGGCGGCAATCGCCTCGGCGTGAAAGCCGTCCACGTCATAGGGGTTTTGTGGTCGCTTCATTGCGGCAGGCTTGTGCCAAGGCGCGCTCTGCGCCATTGCAACAACAGGATGGGCGACCAGAGCAGCAGGCCAATCGCCATGGTCGTGAGGCCCGGCGCGATGAAAAGCAGCGAAGTCAGCCCCATCGCCCAACGTTCCCAAAGTCGCATGGGCGCCAGAAGATAGCCCGAAAAGGCCGCGCCCAGCCCGCCGATACCCAGCATCGCGCCGACAAGTGTGACGCTGAAGGCGGACCATGTAAAGCCATCTGTCACCAGCAGAAGTGCCGGGGAATAGACAAAGACGAAGGGCACCAGTGCCTTGGCGATACCGAGGCGAAAGGCGGTGTTGCCGGTGCGGAATGGATTGGCCCCGGCGATACCCGCCGCCGCATAGGCCGCAAGCGCCACGGGGGGCGTGATGTCGGCCAGAACGCCGTAGTAAAAGACGAAGAAATGCGCCACCAGCGGCTCGACCTGCAATTGCGCCAGCGCCGGTGCTGCAACCGCCACGAGGATGATATAGGTCGCGGTCGTGGGGATGCCCGCGCCCATGATGATGCAGGAAATGGCAATCAGGACAAGCGAGACAAAGAGCGCCCATTGTTGCAGGGTGAAATAGTTGAGCAGCCATAGTTCGCTGAGAGTGGTGCCCATGTCCGTTGCGGTTTGCACCACCACATAGCCGAGCCGAAAACCCACGCCGGTCAGGGTGACGACGCCCACGACGACACCCACGGTGGCGGCAGCGGCCCCGACCGCCAACGTGTTGCGCGCGCCATCCGCCAGCGCCTTCCAGAGGTCACGGATGGTCAGGCGGTTGACCGGGTTGAGAAAGCCCACGACGACGCAGGCGACGATGCCATAGACGGCGGCATAATCGGGCGTCTTGCCGCTGAGGATGAGGTAAACGAGGATGACAAGCGGGATGATCGACAGCCAATGTTGGCGCAGGACAATCCCCGCCCGAGGCAGTTCCTCGGCGCGCAATCCGCGCAGGCCCAGCTT
Source organism: Roseovarius sp. (assembly GCA_047920895.1). GTDB lineage: Bacteria > Pseudomonadota > Alphaproteobacteria > Rhodobacterales > Rhodobacteraceae > Roseovarius. The sequence goes on along the minus strand of JBLRXE010000015.1, from coordinate 1,248 downwards.
GCGCGCCTCCAGATGCACCATGATGAAGATGCCGAAATAATGCAGCAAGGCCGGAAAGAGCGCCGCCGCTAGAATGTCGCGCAGCGGGATTTCCAGATATTCCACCATGATGAAGGCCGCAGCCCCGAGGATCGGCGGGGTGATCTGGCCACCCGTCGAGGCGGTCGCCTCGACTGCGCCCGCGAAATGGGCCGGGTAGCCCACGCGTTTCATCGCGGGAATCGTCAGCGCGCCGGTGGTGACGGTATTGGCGATGGAAGAACCCGAGATTGTCCCCATGAAGGCCGATGAGAAAATTGCCACCTTGGCCGGACCGCCCGCGTAGCGGCCTGCGATGACCATGGCGAGGTCGATGAAAAGCTGGCCCAGGCCGATGCGGGTGGCCAGCACGCCAAAGAGGATAAAGAGGAACACATATTGCGCCATGACGCCGATGGCGATGCCGTAGATGCCTTGGTTGGTCATGTAGAGGTGGTTGATCAGCCCCGTCCAACTGGCCCCGCCATGTTTGAGCGCGCCGGGGGCATAGGGGCCGAAAATGGCAAACCCGACAAAAATGAGGGCAATGATCGGCAGGGTCGGCCCGACCGAGCGGCGCGCCGCTTCAAGCGTCAGCACAAAGAGCGCCGTGCCCATCAGCACGTCGAGGACGGAGGGGTTGCCAACCCGGACCGAGAGCGCCGCAGGCGGCAAAAGCGGCAGATACATCGCCGCCGCAACCGACAGAATTGCAAGGGCAAGATCGAGGACCGGCACGCCGGAAATCCGATACCACGCTGGCGCGGGCAGGGCGGTGCTGGTGCCGCGCCGCCATGAGAAAAGCAGGAACACGAGGCCCAGAACAAAGGACAGGTGAATCCCCCGGTGCAGCAATTCGCGCACAAGGCCAAAGCCCGAGGCATAGAAATGATAGGCCGACATCGCGACAAGGCAGACCGAGACCAGAATGGCGATGCTGTGCCCGCTGGGGCGAAAGGCCAGTTCCGGATCGTATTTGCGTTCGATCGCCTGCAGCTCTTCGGCGGTGAGTTCGGGATCGGCCATGGGATCTGTCCTGATCTGGAAAACAAAAAGAAATCCCGGCCACCGGGGCGCGGCAGCCGGGACTGTCAGTCAGGCGGGGCAGGTCACTGGATCAGCCCGGCCTCCTTGTAAAAGCGTGCGGCTCCCTCGTGCAGCGGCACGCCGACGCCGCTGATTGCGGTGTCGGGGGTGATCGTCGCGCCTTTGGCGTGGCCCACGTCCAGC
>JBLRXE010000014.1:0-18126 GCA_047920895.1 Roseovarius sp. | reverse complement strand
ATTTCAAGGACCGCGAGGCGCTGCTTGCCGCCCTGCTCGACCGCTGGGAGGCGCAGAACACCGGCAATCTCGTCGCCCGCACCGAGGCCTATGCAGAATCCATCAACGAGGCGCTCTACAATCTCTTCGACTGCTGGCTCACCCGCGACCTCTTTGATTCCCGCCTCGATTTCGCGATCCGCAACTGGGCGCTCGGCGATCCTGCGATCAAGGCCAAGCTGCAACGCACGGATGAAACCCGCATCACCGCCATCCGCGCCATGTTCGCGCGATTCGGCTATGATCCCGAACAGGCCGACACCCGCGCCCATACCGTCTACTATACCCAGATCGGCTATATCTCGATGATGGTGGCCGAACCGCGCGACATCCGCATCGCCCGCATGCCCGCCTATGTCGAGAATTTCTCGGGGCATCCCCCGGCCCCTGCCGAAACCGCCCGCTTCTTGGCGCGCCATACCAGCCCCTGATCACTTCCGCTGCCATCTGGACCTTTTGCCAAAGCTGTGGAATGGATTACGCACCACCCAATCGGGGACAAGAGGACAAACCGGGCCGGGACAAACCGCCCGACATCAGGGAGAGATGACACATGACATTCAAGACACTGGCCATCGCCGGCGCGCTCAGCCTTGCCGCTGCCACCGCGCAGGCTGACATCAAGGTCGGCATGATCACCACGCTTTCGGGCGGCGGCGCAGGGCTGGGCCTCGACGTGCGCGACGGCTTCCTGCTGGCGCTGGAGCAATCGGGGCGCAGCGACATCGAGGTGATCATCGAGGACGATCAACAAAAACCCGACATCGCCGTGCAACTCTCGGACAAGATGATCCAGTCCGACAAGGTTGACGTGATGACCGGCATCATCTGGTCCAATCTCGCCATGGCCGTGGTGCCCGGTGCCGTGGCCCAAGGCAAATTCTACCTCTCGCCTAATGCTGGCCCCTCGGCACTGGCGGGGCAAGGCTGCCTGCCCAACTATTTCAACGTCGCCTGGCAGAACGACAACCTGCACGAGGCCGCCGGGGCCTATGCCAATGACGCAGGTTATAAAAACAGCTTCATCCTCGCGCCCAATTATCCGGCGGGTCAGGACGCGCTCACCGGCTACAAGCGGTTCTACAAGGGCGAATTGGCAGGCGAAATCTACACCCAACTGGGGCAAACCGATTACGCCGCCGAAATCGCCCAGATCCGCGCGAGCAGCGCCGATAGCGTGTTCTTCTTCCTGCCCGGCGGCATGGGCATTTCCTTCCTCAAGCAATATGCCGACAGCGGCGTCGGCCTGCCCGTGGTCGGCCCCGCCTTCAGCTTTGACCAAGGCATCCTTCAGGCCGTGGGCGACGCGGCCCTTGGCGTGGTGAATACCTCGCAATGGTCCAAGGATATCGACAACGCAACCAACGTGGCCTTCGTCGCCAGCTTTCAGGAAAAATATGGCCGTCTGCCCTCGCTCTACGCGAGCCAGGGGTTTGATACCGCCAACCTCCTGATCTCGGCACTGGACAAGGCGCAACCCTCTGACCCCGACGCCTTCCGCGCCGCCCTCAAGGCCGCCGATTTCGCCAGCACGCGCGGCGATTTCGCCTTTGGCAACAACCATCACCCGATCCAGGACATCTATGTCCGCGAAGTGATCAAGCAAGGCGATGTCTACACCAACAAGATCATCGGCGTGGCGCTCGAGGATCACGTCGACGCCTACGCGGCTGAGTGCAAGATGTAATCCCCAAGGCCGGGCCGACCCAAGGCCCGGCTACACCCGGCATGTCGCTCTGACCCCGGTGCATGGTCGTTTGCCACCTTTCACAAAATTGAAACTCGCGGCATAGAAAGACATGACCGACTCGCACCGCTCTTCTCTTCCTTCGCTCCCCGGCAATGACTGGCCCCGGATGGAACCCGGCTGGGTCTGGCTCTGTGGCGCAGGCCCCGGCGATCCCGGTCTCTTGACGCTGCACGCGCTCAACGCGCTTGGGCAGGCCGATGTGGTGATCTATGACGCGCTGGTGCAGGACTGCATGCTTGAGTGGGCGCCGCAGGCCCGCCATATCTACGCAGGCAAGCGCGGCGGCAAACCTTCGGCCAAACAACGCGATATTTCCCTGCAACTGGTTGACCTCGCCCGCGAAGGCCTGCGCGTGCTGCGCCTCAAGGGCGGCGATCCCTTCGTCTTCGGTCGCGGCGGCGAAGAGGCACAAACGCTCGTGCAGCACGGCGTGCCCATCCGCATCATCCCCGGTATCAGCGCGGGCATCGGCGGGCTGGCCTATGCCGGCATCCCCGTCACCCACCGCGACGTCAATCAATCCGTGACCTTTGTCACCGGCCACGACCAATCCGGCCTCACCCCTTCCTCGCTCAATTGGCAAGCCATCGCACAGGGCAGTCAGGTCATCGTGATCTACATGGGCATGAAACACGCAGCCCAGATCAGCGCCGCACTCCTTGACGCGGGTCGCCCCGTGGAGGAGCCCTGCGCGGTCGTGTCCTCCGCCACCACGCCGGATCAACGCGTGCTGGAAACCACCCTCGGGCGGCTTGCCGCCGATATCGACGCAAGCGGTTTCGAGCCGCCCGCGATCCTCTGCATCGGGCGTTCGGTGCTCATGCGTCAGGTGCTCGACTGGCAAGGCATGATGGCCGGGGCCGCCCCTCGCGATCTCGACCCGCTCGGGCGTGGCCTGCCCGCCGAGACCGCATGCGGGGGCTGATCCTCGCCGCGCCCTCCTCCGGGGCGGGCAAGACCACGCTCACCCTCGCCCTCCTGCGCCTTCTCTCCCGCGAGGGCCTGCATGTGCGCGGGGCGAAATCCGGCCCCGATTACATCGACCCCCGCTTTCACGAGGCCGCCTGCGGTGCGCCCTGCCCCAATCTCGACGCTTGGGCCATGACGCCCGAACGCCTGCGCAGCCTTGCGTCGGGCGATGGCCTGCTGATCATCGAGGGGGCCATGGGCCTCTTTGATGGCGCCCCCCCCGATGGGCGCGGCGCTGTGGCTGATCTCGCCCGACATCTCAATCTGCCCGTTGTGCTGGTGGTGGACGCAGGCCGCATGGCAGGCTCCATCGCGCCCTTGGTAGCAGGGTTTGCAAGCTTTGACGCCCGCGTGCGCGTGTCCGGCGTGATGCTCAACAACGTAGGGTCTGAGCGGCACGAGGCGATGCTGCGCCGCGCGCTTGCCCCCCTTGGCCTGCCTGTTCTGGCCGCACTCCGCCGCAATCCGGCGCTGGCGCAACCCTCTCGGCATCTGGGGCTGGTGCAGGCGGTCGAGCGCCCCGATCTCGATCAGTTCCTCGACACCGCCGCCGACGCGCTCAGCGCAACCCTCGACCGTGCCGCGCTCCTTGCACTCGCCAGCCCTTTGCCCAAGGCCACAACCTCCCCGCGCCTCCCCCCACCGGCGCAGACTATCGCCGTGGCTCAGGACCGCGCCTTTGGCTTTGCCTACGCGCATATGCTGGCGGATTGGCGCGCGGCGGGCGCAGAAATCCGACCCTTTTCCCCGCTCGCCAACGATCCAGTGCCAGAGGCAGATTTCATCTTTCTGCCCGGCGGCTACCCGGAACTGCACGCAGGTCAACTCGCCGCCAACACCACCTTCATGCAAAGCCTCAAAAACGCCGCACAAACCACAGATATTTATGGAGAATGTGGCGGGTATATGGTGCTGGGGGAGGGGCTGATTGACGCCACCGGCACCCAACATGCCATGGCCGGGCTGCTGCCCTTGGAGACCAGCTTTGCCACCCGCCGGCTGCATCTTGGCTACCGCACCCTGACCGCGACCCAAGGCCCATTCCCCGGCACATGGGCCGCCCATGAATTCCACTACGCCACTACCCTGCGCGCCGACGGTCCAGCCCTCTTCACCGCGAAAGACGCCGAAGGCACACAACTCTCCCCCATGGGCCTCCACCTTGGCCAGGTCAGCGGCTCCTTCGCACATCTCATCGACCGCGCCTGAATTGCCCTTGCAGCGCCCCGGCGACGGGTCTAGCACTTCGTCCATGACCGATATCACCCTCCAATCCGACGACAGCCGCGCGCGGCGCAATGTGGCCGTTCTGGTCGCAGCCCAAGCCATTCTGGGTGCGCAAATGCCGATGATCTTTGTCGTGGGCGGGCTGGCGGGACAGTCGCTCGCCTCCAACATCTGCTTTGCCACCCTGCCCATATCGCTCATCGTGCTTGGCTCGATGCTGTCGGCCACGCCGATTTCGCACCTGATGCAGCGTTATGGACGCCGCACCGGGTTTTTCATCGGCGCGGGCGCAGGGGCCATCGGCGGGGCGATTGGCGCGTATGGGCTTTATACCGCTTCCTTCCCGATCTTCCTCTTGGGTAGCCTGATCACCGGCACCTATATGTCGGCCCAGGGCTTCTACCGCTTTGCCGCCGCCGACACCGCCAGCGACGCCTTCCGCGCCAAGGCCATCTCTTACGTCATGGCAGGGGGCCTCCTGAGCGCAGTGATCGGCCCACAACTGGTCAAGGCCACCTCGCAGGCCATGGTGATCCCGTTCTTGGGCACCTATCTCGCGGTTATCGCCCTCAATCTCGCGGGGGCGTTCCTCTTTCTGATGCTCGACATCCCGAAACCGCCCGTGCCCGCCGTGGACGCGCCGCATGGCCGCACGCGGATGGAACTCCTGAAAACGCCGCGCATCGCAGTGGCGGTGATCTGCGCCACCGTGTCCTATGCGCTGATGAATCTGGTGATGACCTCGACTCCGCTTGCCGTGGTCGGCTGCGGCTTTGACGCCGGCAACGCGGCGGATGTGGTCACGGCGCATGTTCTGGCGATGTATATCCCCTCGTTCTTCACCGGCCACCTGATCGCCCGCTTTGGCGTGGAAAAGATCGTGGCGACCGGCCTTGTCATCCTCGCAGGTGCCGGGGCTGTGGCCCTAAACGGCGTGCATCTGGAAAACTTCTTTGTCGCCCTCATCCTCTTGGGTATCGGCTGGAATTTCGGCTTTATCGGCGCCACCACCATGCTCGCGGGGGCCCATGCCCCGCATGAACGTGGCCGCATGCAGGGGCTAAATGATCTCATCGTCTTCGGCGGCGTCACCTTTGCCTCGCTCTCCTCGGGTGGGCTGATGAACTGCTCCGGCGGCACGGCAGAGGCCGGCTGGAGTGCTGTCAACCTCGCCATGGCCCCGTTCCTCATGCTGGCCGGTGGCGCACTCATATGGCTTGCTCTACGCCCCAAGGATGCCTGATCGCTGGCGGCACCGCCAGATTTTGAGTATTTTTGGAACGATGAAACGAAAGGGGCGCGCATGATATCGCAAATATGGCAGAGTTACCGCCGCCTGCCCTTCTGGGTGCAGCTTTGGGTCGCCTTCATCCTCGTGCCAGTCAACGCCGCCTCGCTGCTCTATATCGCGCAGCCCGCAGGCGCGTGGCTGGCGATGATGGCCATTGGCGCGATGCTCTGCAATGGCGTGCTGATGCTGGTCGAGCGCGGCTTTTCCAAGGTGATGGCCCTGCCGCATGTCCTCATCTGGACGCCGATGCTGGGGCTGATCCTGTGGCTCTTGGGTCAGGACATCGCCGACGGCTACCGGGCCTATCTCGTGATCCTGCTGGCGGTCGATGTCGTCTCGCTGATCCTCGATGTCATCGACACGCGGAAATGGCTGTCAGGCGACCGCAAGATCGCCTGACGCCCGCTATCTCAGCCAAGCTTGCGCAGGCGCGCAAAGAGGCTCGACGTGTCCCAACGACCGCCGCCCATCTTCTGCACATCCTTGTAGAACTGGTCCACCAGCGCCGTCACCGGCAGGCTGGCGCCAGTCTCATCAGCGGTGCTGAGACAAATGCCAAGGTCCTTGCGCATCCAGTCGACGGCAAAGCCGTGGTTCCACTTGTCGTCAATCATGGTCTCATAGCGGTTCGACATCTGCCACGATCCGGCAGCCCCCTGAGAGATCACCTCGACCACCGCGCGCCCGTCCAACCCCGCCTTCTCGGCGAAATGCAGCGCCTCAGCCAGACCCTGCACCAAACCGGCAATCGCGATCTGATTGCACATCTTGGTCATCTGCCCGGCCCCGCTCTCGCCAATCCGGCGGCAGAGCTTGGCATAGACCTGCATCACCGGCTCAGCCGCCGCATAGACCGCCTCATCGCCGCCGCACATGATCGAGAGCTGCCCGTTTTCGGCCCCCGCCTGACCACCCGACACCGGCGCGTCAACGAAATTCAACCCCGCCGCCTTGGCCTCGGCATAGAGCTCGGCCGTAACCTTTGACGACACCGTGGTGTGATCCACGAACACCGCGCCCTGCGCCATCCCGGCAAAGGCCCCATCGGCCCCCAGACAGACCGACCGCAGATCGTCGTCATTGCCCACACAGGCCATCACGAATTCGGCCCCCTCTGCGGCTTCGCCCGGGGTGGCGGCAGGACGCCCGCCATGCTGGGCCGCCCATGCTTCGGCCTTGGCCGCGGTGCGGTTATAGACACAGACATCATGCCCGGCCGCCGCCAGATGCCCCGCCATCGGATAGCCCATAACCCCGAGCCCCAGAAACGCCAGTTTTGCCATAGTTCTGTCCTCTCCCACATCTTGTGCCATTGTCTTGCCGGGGTTTTCTGACTATCCCCAGCAGGTGATGCAAGCGGAAAATAAGGCGGTGCCGGGGCATGTCAGGGCTGGTGAAATGGTTGTTGCGGCTGGCGGGCGGCGCGATCCTCCTGGCGCTTCTGGCGTTGATCGGGGCCTATTTCCTGTTGTCACGCTCCCTGCCCGACTATGACACGACGTTGACGGTCACGGGCATCACCGCCCCGGTCGAGATCGTGCGCGACAATGCCAATGTGCCGCATATCCTGGGCCAGACCGACGCCGACAGCTTCTTTGGGCTGGGCTATGCCCATGCGCAGGACCGCCTCTGGCAGATGATGACCATGCGCCGCACCGTGCAGGGGCGGCTGTCAGAGGTGTTCGGCCCCCGCACTGTCAAGATCGACAGCACCCTGCGCCGCCTCGACCTCTACACGCTGGCGCGCCAGTCGGTCACGGCGCAGGATGCCGAAACCCTCGCGGCGCTGAGGGCCTATTCCGATGGCGTCAACGCGCGCCTCACCGAGATCAACCGCGACGCTCTGGGGCGTGGCGCGCCCGAGCAGTTTATTTTCAACGCCCCCATTGCCCCTTGGCAGCCCGCCGATTCCATCGCGCTGATCAAGCTGATGGCGGTGCAGCTTTCCTCGCATCTCGAAAACGAAGTGCTCTTTGCCCGCGCGGCTCTGGCCCTAGAAGACCCGAACCGACTTGCCGACATCATGCCCCTTGCCCCCGGCAGCGGCATCGCCGCCCTGCCCGAATATGCAGCCCTCTTTCCCGGCGCGAACTGGTCGCGCATGGCCGGGATCACGCCGGGAACCAATGATCCACTCTCGCCCTTCAAACGCCGCGCCTTTGCCGGGGCCTCCAACGCCTTTGCCGCCGCTCCCTCACGCTCGGCCTCGGGCGGCACGCTTCTGGCCAATGACCCGCACCTGGGCTTTTCCGCCCCGAATATCTGGTATCTGGCCCGGCTTGACCTGCAATCGGGCGGCGTGATCGGCGGCACCATTCCCGGCATCCCTGCCATACTGACCGGGCGCAGCGCGCGGCTGGGCTGGGCGATAACCTCGTCCTATCTCGACGATCAGGACCTCTATATCGAGGAATTGAACCCCGACAACTCGGATGAATACCGCACGCCCGACGGCTGGAAACCCTTTCGCACCACACGGTCCATCATCGAGATCAAGGGCGCCGATCCCGTGACGCTAACCCTGCGCTGGACAGATAACGGCCCGGTCCTGCCCGGCAGCCATTACAATCTGGCCGAAGTCACCCCCTCGGGTCATGTCGCGGCGCTCAACTGGACCGCGTTCAACCCCAATGACACCACCATGTCTTCGGCCATCGGGCTGATGCGCGCGCAAACGGTGCAGGACGCGATCGACCTCAGCCGCCTCTTTATCGCGCCCTCGCAGAATCTCACCCTTGTGGACCAGAGCACAATCGCCATGCGCCTGATCGGGGCCATGCCGCGCCGCGACGCCCGCCACGAGAGCGAGGGGCGCATGCCCGCGCGCGGCTGGTTGCCGGAAAACCGCTGGCAGGGCATGCTGCCCTTTGCCGCCAACCCCGAATTCGTGGCCCCCTCGGGCGGCATCCTCGGCAATACCAACAACAAGGTGGTGGACCGCCCCTTTCCCATGCATGTGAGCCACCTCTGGGGCGACACCCAGCGCGTCCACCGTTGGCGCCGCCTGATGCAGGGGCGCGAGGTTCATACCCGCGACAGCTTTATCGAGGCGCAGCTCGACACCGTGAGCTTTACCGCACGCTCGCTCTTGCCGCTCATCGGCGCCGATCTGTGGTTCACGGGTGAATCCGCCCCCGACGGCACCCCCGAACGCCTGCGCCAGCGCGCGCTCACCATGCTGGCCGACTGGAATGGCGAGATGAACGAACACCTGCCCGAGCCGCTGCTTTATGCCGCCTGGATGCGCGCCCTGATGGACCGGCTCATCCGCGATGACCTCGGCCCGCTCTCGCGAGAGTTTGACCACCCCGATCCGATCTTTATCGAACGGGTGTTCCGCAATATCGATGGGGCCGCCGCCTGGTGCGATGTCAAGCAATCAACGGCTGTCGAGACCTGCACCGACACCGCCCGCATGGCGCTTGACGACGCGCTGATCTGGATTTCCGAACGCTACGGCTCTTCGCTCGAAAGCCTGCGCTGGGGCGATGCGCATCAGGCCACCCATGACCATCAGGTGCTGGGCGATGTGCCGCTCCTGCGCTATTTCGTCAATATCCGCCAATCCACCTCGGGCGGCGACAACACGCTCTTGCGCGGGCGCACACGCGGCGGCACCGGGCCGGACCCGTTCCATAATGTGCACGGCGCGGGCTATCGCGGGGTCTATGACTTTGCCGATCCCGACAGCAGCGTGTTCATCATCGCCACCGGCCAATCCGGGCATTTCCTCAGCCGCTATTACGACAACCTGTCACAGCTCTGGCGGCGCGGCGAATATATCCCGATGTCGCTCGATCCCGATCTTGCGCGCGCGGCCTCGGTCGGCATCACCACCCTCTTACCCCAAGGCCAATGACCAAGGCGGCGCAAAGCGCCCCTTCCCCCCGCCGCGCGCCTGCTTTAAAGACCCCCCATACACATCCCCGAAAGAGCCCGCCCCATGCAGGAACCGTCCATCACCCCCGATCTCGTCGCGGCCCACGGCCTCAAACCCGAGGAATATGAGCGTATCCTCGAGATCATCGGACGCGAACCGACCTTCACCGAACTGGGCATCTTTTCGGCCATGTGGAACGAGCATTGTTCCTACAAATCCTCCAAGAAATGGCTGCGAACCCTGCCCACAACCGGCCCGCAGGTGATCTGCGGCCCCGGTGAGAATGCCGGCGTCGTGGACATCGGTGACGGACAGGCGGTCGTATTCAAGATGGAGAGCCACAACCACCCCTCCTATATCGAGCCGTATCAGGGCGCCGCGACCGGCGTGGGCGGCATCCTGCGCGATGTGTTTACCATGGGCGCACGCCCCATCGCCTCGATGAACGCGCTCAGCTTTGGCGAGGTATCGCACCCCAAGACACGCCAACTTGTGCATGGCGTTGTTGCGGGCGTGGGCGGCTATGGCAATTGCTTTGGGGTTCCTTGCGCGGGCGGCGAAGTGCGGTTCGATCCAGCCTATAACGGCAACTGCCTTGTCAACGCCTTTGCCGCAGGTCTGGCCGACGCGGACAAGATTTTCTACTCTGCCGCCTCCGGTGTCGGCATGCCCGTGGTCTATCTCGGGGCCAAGACGGGCCGCGACGGGGTCGGCGGGGCCACCATGGCCAGCGCCGAATTCGACGACAGCATCGAGGAAAAACGCCCCACCGTGCAGGTGGGCGACCCTTTCACCGAAAAGCGCCTGATGGAGGCCTGTCTGGAACTGATGCAGACAGGCGCGGTCATCTCGATTCAGGACATGGGGGCCGCTGGCCTCACCTGTTCCGCCGTGGAAATGGGCGACAAGGGCGGTCTGGGCGTCAAGCTGCAACTCGACGCCGTGCCGCAGCGCGAGGCGAACATGACCGCCTATGAAATGATGCTCTCGGAATCCCAGGAACGCATGCTCATGGTCCTGCGCCCCGAGAAAGAGGCCGAGGCACGCGCCGTTTTCGCAAAATGGGATCTCGATTTCGCCATCGTCGGTGAAACCATCGCCGAGGATCGCTTTCTCATCCTGCATGGCAACGAGATCAAGGCCGACCTGCCCTTGGCCACCCTCTCGGGCTCTGCGCCCGAATATGACCGCCCTTGGGTGGAAACCGCCCCTGCCATGCCTCTCGATCCGGCCAGCGTGCCGGGCGTCGATCCCATCGACGGTCTCAAGGCACTGATCGGCTCGATCAACTACTGCGCCCGGCAATGGGTTTACGAGCAATATGACACGATGGTCATGGCCGACACCGCCCGCACGCCGGGACAAGGCGCAGGGCTCATCCGCGTGCATGGCACCGACAAACTTTTGGCCTTCACCTCCGACGTGACCCCGCGCTACGTCAAGGCCAACCCCTTTGAGGGCGGCAAACAGGCGGTGGCCGAGGCCTATCGCAACCTCTCCGCCTTGGGCGCGGTGCCGCTTGCCACCACCGATAACCTCAATTTCGGCAATCCCGAAAAGCCCGAGATCATGGGGCAGTTCGTTGGCGCGATCAAAGGCATCGGCACGGCGGTGGCCGCCCTCGACATGCCCATCGTGTCGGGCAATGTCTCGCTCTACAACGAAACCGATGGCACCGCCATTCTGCCCACGCCGACCATCGGCGCGGTGGGCATCATCCGCGACCCCGCAACCGCCATCACCGGGCAGGCGCGCGAGGGGCATGTGGCGCTCGTTCTGGGCGAAACCCATGGGCATCTGGGGCAATCCGCGCTGCTGGCCGAGGTGTTTCACCGGGTCGAAGGCGACGCGCCGCCCGTGGACCTCGCCGCCGAAAAACACCACGGCGATTTCGTCCGCGCGAACCATGCGCTGATCAAGGCCTGCACCGACCTCAGCGATGGTGGTCTGGCCTTGGCCGCGTTCGAGATGGCCGAAGCGGCAGGCGTGGGCGTGCATCTCGACAGCGACGACACCGCCACGCTCTTTGGCGAGGATCAGGCGCGCTATCTCATCGCCTGCAACTTTGATCAGGCCGAGGCGCTGATGATCGCCGCAGGGCGCGCCGGCGTGCCGCTCACCTCCGTGGGCCGTTTCACTGGCGACACCGTGCGCTTGGGTAAATCCGAGGCACCGCTGGCCGAGTTGTCGGCCCTCTTCCGGGGCACATTCGGGGCGACATTCGACTAAAGAGCGCGGGGGCTGCGGTAGGACGTTTTGGCTAGGGCTGACATTGGCCCAATCGCCCGGCACGGAATCAAGGCGCAAAGCGCCGCCGCGCGGGGCAAACGCATGCAACACACCCACCCCCACAACCCATCACTTTTTCCGGAGCCCCATAGCGCGGACCCGACACCCGTGGCAGGTTGACCCCAGCCATGAAAGGACCGCCCATGATCCGCCGCCTGCTTCTTGCCAGCCTCCTCTTGATCACGACGCCCCTCGCGGCGCAAGAGCCCGCGCCAGCCCCCGCACCAGAACCCCAGATGACGCTGGATCGGCTCGATACCATCATCCGCACCCTGGACCCCGAGGCCCAGAGCAACGGCCGCGTCTGGCAACTCAGCATCAACGAGGTGCAGATCCTCATCGTCACGGACGCGACCGCCGACCGCATGCGCGCCATGACCCCCGTCGCCAAGGCCGAAGACCTCTCGACCGACGACCTCAACCGCGTGTTGCAAGCCAATTTCGACACCGCTCTCGATGCGCGCTATGCCATCGCCAAAGACCTTCTGTGGTCGGCCTTCATCCATCCGCTGAAAGCTCTGGAAAAGGACGAATTCATCTCGGGTCTCGGACAGGTGGTGAACCTCGCCCAGAGCTACGGCACGCTCTATTCCGGCGGCGCGCTGCAATACGGCGGCGGCGACAGCGAGGCCCTGCAACGCGCGCTGATCGACGACCTGCTCAAGAAGGGCGAAGAGCTCTGAGGCTGGTCAAGGGGGGCGCTGCCCCCCACGCGCCTTGCGGCGCTCCCCCCGAGGTATTTTGCGCCAGATGAAGGGCAAGGCCTGCCCTCTCTTGCACTCCCCCCGGCGGCGCTCTACATCTTGGGTAAGACGTGACAAGGAGACCCCCTAATGGCCATGCTCGCCTCTGATCTCGAAGCCCTGATCCGCCAGACCCTGCCCAATGCCAAGATCACCGTCGAAGGCGATGACGGCGTGCATTTCTCCGCCGAAGTCATCGACGAAAGCTTTCGGGGCATGAACCGCGTGCAGCAGCAACGCGCCGTCTATGCCGCGCTCAAGGGCAAGATGGACGGGCCGAACGGCGCCGTGCACGCGCTGGCCCTGACCACCAAGGCACCAGATTGAGCGCAGCCCCCCTCTGGCGGGAGGCCCTGATGGTTTGGCCACGACAATGTGCGCAACATCCGGCGCGACCACCGCGGGCGATGCGCGCACCAAGAGAATGACAGCCCCATGTAACGCTTTTGGGCGACAATGAAATCGGGTATGACCCCGAAGAGACACCCCCGGCCAAAGCCGATTGACAGACCGATAGGACAAGCCATGACCGACGCCAAGACCCGCATCGAAGACACCGTGAAATCCGCCGATGTCGTGCTCTACATGAAGGGCACCAAGGACATGCCACAATGCGGCTTTTCCTCCCGCGTCGCGGGCGTGCTGAATTACATGGGCGTGGAGTTCAAGGACGTCAATGTCCTCGCCGATGAGGATATCCGCCAAGGGATCAAGGAGTATTCCGATTGGCCCACCATCCCCCAGCTCTACGTCAAGGGCGAATTCGTGGGCGGCTGCGACATCATCACCGAGATGACGCTCTCGGGTGAACTCGATGAGCTGTTCGAGAAATCCGGCGTGTCCTATGACAAGGACGCCGCCGAGAAAATCCGCGAAGCCAACGCCTGATCGGGCACGGGAGGTCGGATTGCCCGACCGTCCCCAGCCATCAGCCGCGACTTGTCCAGCCCCAAGGGCAGCAGGAAAAGGAACCATGCACCGACCGCACGCATGGAATCAGCGGCCTTGGGGCTTTTGTGGATGACGGGTTGTCGAGGCCGCTTGCAGGTTTTTTAGACGTCAGACCGAGACTGCGCAGGCTGCGCCAGACCGACACGCGATGAACAGTCGTTTGACGCACAGCGGCAATTTTCAGCACCCGGTCCTCCAGCGTGAGGTCGGGCTTGGCCGCCATTGCCTTGTCGGCGCGGCGCCAACCCACCTGTCTCGCGTTTCGCGATCACCATGTCAGCCACGACCGTCACCGAACCCCCAAATCACGCGGCCGCTGCGCGATGCTCCTCATCGGTGCCCTGCGCGGCCCCGTGCTCTGGATCGCCCCCGCATGGGCACGCGACAGCCTCAACCCCGATGGCATCTGCCCCGACCGGCGCGGGGATCTCTTGTGGTACATGGAAGAAGCCCTGCGCGGCGGCACCGTCCCGCTCATCATCGCCGACCTGCCAGAGCCGCCCGCTCTCACCCCGGGCGACGGCGGCGCGCCGGGGGTGGAAACCCGCTGGCACATGGCCCCGGCGCATGCCCTCGAGGCCAACCGCTGGCACCTCATCCGCCGCCGCGTGGCACCTCACCAGCCAACCCGGCGCATGGGCGCTCAAGCAAACATGACATCCGTTTGCCCGCACGCGGCGCGTGATCCGGCGCATCGCCCCCGCCCTGCCTACGAGCCCCCGCGTTCTCAGCCTGTTTGTCGCACGGCACGAATTTCCCATCATGCTTGGAAACCTGCATCGGGCACCGTTCCTGGTCGGGGCGGATTACCCGGACCATCCAGCGGTCTTGGCATATTCGTCTTGAACGAGGTTTCGTCAATGAAACCAATGCGTGGCAACAGGTTAGCCATGAACGGTTGACGCCATGTTACCAGATATGGCGCGCAACCCGCTCTCAGGCAATCGGTTGCGCGCGCTCGACCAGCCGCGCAAAAAACGAGGCCCCGACCGGCGCCACCGCATCGTTGAAATTGAACCCCGGATGATGCAGCCCCGGCCCCTCGCCCTGTCCAAGAAACAGATACGAGCCCGGACGCTCTTGCAGCATATAGGAAAAATCCTCGGCCCCCATCTCGCGCGGGCGATCCGCGATCACCGCATTTTCACCCACCACCTCGCGCGCGACCTCTGCGGCAAAGGCCGTCTTGTCCGCGTCATTATAGGTGGCGGGGTATCCCAGATCTATCCGCACCTCGGCCCGCACCCCATGCGCCGCCGCCGTGCCCAACGCCACCTCGCGCAGCCGCCGATGCACCATCTCCTGCACCTCGGGCGTAAAGGTGCGGATCGTGGCGTTGATATAGGCCGTCTCGGGGATCACGTTATCGACCGTGCCGGTGTGGATCTGCGTCACCGAAATCACCAGATCATCCAGCGGGTTGCGGTTGCGGCTCACGATCGTCTGGATCGCCTGCACGATGGCCACCGCCGCCACCACCGGATCAAGGCACTCATGCGGCATGGCCCCATGCCCGCCGCGCCCGATCACGTCGATATGCAGCGTGTCCACCGCCGCCATGATTGGCCCCGGCGTGGTCTCGAACCGGCCCGCAGGCACCCCCGGCAGGGTATGGAGCGCATAGATCTGTTCCACCCCATAGCGGCTCAACGCGCCCTCCTCGACCATGATGCGCCCACCGCCCGGCCCCTCTTCAGCCGGTTGAAAGAGCAGCACCACGCGCCCCGCGAAATTCCGCGTCTCCGACAGGTATTTGGCGGCCCCCAGCAGCATGGTCGTATGCCCATCATGGCCGCAGGCATGCATTTTGCCGGGGGTCAGGCTGGCATAGTCAAGCCCGGTAATCTCGGTCATCGGCAGCGCGTCCATATCGGCGCGCAGGCCAATCGTGGGGCCATCCCCCCGCCCCTCGATCACCGCAACCACGCCACTGGTTGCCACCCCGGTCTCGATCTGGGTGATGCCGAATTCGCGCAGGCGCTCGACCACAAAGGCCGCCGTCTGATGACAATCAAACCCCAGTTCTGGATGCGCATGCAGATGCCGGCGCCAGGCCGTCATTTCCTCGGAAAACCCGGCAATTCGATTGATCACGGCCATCTCTGGACATCCCTTCCGTCTCGCGTCAGGGTCCACTCAACCCCAAAGACGAGGCCACCGCAATGCCTGACAATACACTCATTCACGATCCCGATGGGGGACTGCCCCGCCTCATCGCCATCATGGCCCGGCTGCGCGATCCCGAGACGGGCTGCCCATGGGACATCGAGCAGGATTTTGCCACCATCGCCCCCTACACGATCGAAGAGGCCTATGAGGTGGCCGACGCCATCGAACAGGAAAACTGGCAAGAGTTGCGTGGCGAATTGGGCGATCTCTTGTTGCAAGTAGTGTTCCATGCCCAGATCGCGCAGGATCGGGGCCTGTTTGACGTGATGGACGTGGCCAATGCCATTTCCGACAAGATGGTCGCGCGGCATCCGCATGTGTTCGGGTCCGAGAGCCGCGACAAGACCGCCGAACAGCAAACCCGCGACTGGGAGACGGTCAAAGCCGCCGAACGCGCCGCCGAGGCCAAGACCGGCACGCTCGACGGTGTGGCCCTTGGCCTGCCTGCGCTCCTGCGCGCGGTCAAGCTCCAGAAACGCGCCGCGCGTGTGGGCTTTGACTGGCCAGACTCGTCTCATGTTCTCAACAAGATACGCGAAGAAGTTGAAGAGCTGCATGAAGCTGCAACCGAGTTGACCCAAGACGCGGTGGAAGAGGAATTCGGTGATCTTCTCTTTGTCATGGCCAATCTTGCGCGACACATGAAGATCTGCCCCGAAACCGCCCTGCGCCGCGCCAATGCCAAATTCATCCGGCGATTCGAGCGGATCGAGGCCCTCTTGGCCGAACGCGGGCTACGCCCGGCAGACTCAGACCTGGCCGAAATGGACGCGCTCTGGGATCAGGCCAAGGCCGAGGAACGCGGCCAAACGCCACCCGCCACCCGCTTGTCATCACGCCCGAAACCCGCCACTTTCGCATCAATTACAAAAGGACCAAGCCAATGACGATCATGGATGAGGCCCGCAATGTTCTGGGCGAGGCACTGGAACCTTGCTCGACCAAACCGCTGACCGGCTTTTTCCGCGACGGCCATTGCAACACCTGTGCGCAGGATCACGGCAGCCATACGGTCTGCGCGCTGATGACCGCCGAATTTCTCGCCTTTTCCAAATATGTCGGCAATGACCTCAGCACGCCACGCCCTGAGTTTCAGTTTCCCGGCCTGAAACCGGGCGATCACTGGTGCCTCTGCGCCGCGCGCTTTCTTCAGGCCCATGACGAGGGCTGCGCGCCCATGGTGCAGCTCGACGCCACCCATGTGCGCGCCCTTGAAATCGTCCCGCTCGAGGTTCTGCAAGAGCACGCCGCCCCCGAAAGGTAAGAGAATGGCCACCGTTACCCTGATCACCGATGCCGAGGCCAGCCCAGAGGTGCGCGCCATCTTTGACGACATCCGCGCCACGCGCGGCAGCGATTTCATCAACAATTTCTGGCGCGCGCTGGCCCATGACCCGGCGCTTCTCGATGCCACATGGCAGCGGCTCAAATCCGTGATGGGCCCCGGCACTCTTGATCCGCTGACCAAGGAATTGATCTATATCGCCGTGTCGGTCGCCAATGGCTGCAAATACTGCGCCCATTCCCACACCGCCGCCGCGCGCGCCAAGGGCATGACGCCCGCGCAGCACGGCGAATTGCTCGCGGTGATCGGCATGGCCGCGCAGACCAACGCGCTCGCAACTGCCCTTCAGGTGCCGGTGGACGACGCCTTCAAGGTCTGACAGCGGCAAGACGCGGGCCGCGTCAGATCTTCATGTCAAAGCCCAGATGCTTGGCGACGGTAAAGATGTCCTTGTCGCCGCGCCCGCACATGTTCATCACCAAGAGGTGATCCTTTGGCAAGGTCGGCGCGACCTTCATCACATGGGCCAAGGCATGGCTCGGCTCCAGCGCCGGAATGATGCCTTCAAGCGCGCAACTCAGTTGGAACGCCTCCAGCGCCTCGACATCGGTGATCGAGACATATTTGGCGCGCCCCGTCTCATGCAGCCAGCTATGCTCGGGGCCGATGCCGGGATAATCGAGCCCCGCCGAAATCGAATGACCCTCAAGGATCTGCCCATCGGCATCCTGCAACAGATAGGTGCGGTTGCCATGCAGCACGCCGGGCCGCCCGCCGGTCAGGCTTGCACAATGCTCCATCCGGTCGTCAACGCCGTGCCCCCCGGCCTCGACCCCGATGATATTCACGGTCGGATCATCAAGGAACGGGTAAAACAGCCCCATCGCATTCGACCCGCCGCCAATGGCGGCAATCAGAGTGTCGGGCAGACGCCCTTCGGCGGCCTGCATCTGCTCCTTGGTTTCCTTGCCGATGATCGACTGGAAATCGCGCACCATCGCCGGATAGGGATGTGGCCCTGCCACCGTGCCGATGCAATAGAAGGTGTCGCGCACATTCGTGACCCAGTCGCGCAGCGCATCGTTCATCGCATCCTTGAGCGTGCCACGCCCGCTCGTCACCGGCACCACCTCGGCCCCCAAGAGCCGCATGCGGAACACGTTGGGCGCTTGCCGCTCGACATCATGCGCGCCCATATAGACCACGCATTTCAGCCCGAACTTGGCACAGACGGTCGCGGTGGCAACCCCATGCTGCCCCGCGCCCGTTTCCGCGATGATCCGCTTCTTGCCCATACGCCGCGCAAGGATGATCTGGCCCAGCACATTGTTGATCTTGTGCGCGCCGGTGTGGTTCAGCTCATCCCGCTTGAGATAGATCTTGGCCCCGCCCAGATGCTGCGTCAGCCGGTCGGCATAATAGAGCGGCGAAGGGCGGCCCACATAATGCGTCCACAGATCATGCATTTCGTCCCAGAAAGATGGGTCGGTCTTGGCATGCTCATACTGCTCTTCCAGTTCCAGAATGAGCGGC